>CAMWKC010000021.1 GCA_947174735.1 uncultured Porphyromonadaceae bacterium | reverse complement strand
TCGCTGTAACTACCAGAGCGCCATTTCTGATGAAGAGTCACACCATAAATATTCTCTTTCGAGCCGCTTCGTACTACTGAAATATGGTCAAATTCCACATTGATTTTATTTCTAGGTTTGAAAACATCTCTAAACAGTTTAGTAAGATACTCCTCCTTTGACTGTACCTTATAATTGACCTGTCGGACTACCTGTGTACCCATATCACCGTGTTTATGCGCACGGCTGACAACACTACCGGTGATAATAAGCGCATCATCACTGTATATTTGACGCAAAGCAGCGCTATCCTTCTCATTGTAATAACAACGGAAATCCTCTACCCATTTAAGTATTTCCCTGCGCTGACGGGTATCAGTGACACCGAGACCGCTATTCATGATTGCAGACACATCTTCATGTATTTCCCATGCAGGGCGCACACCGGTAATCACCCCGTTCTTATTGAGTGAGATTGTAAGTTCTCTGTTAAGGGACTGGGTGTATGACGAATCGAGAGGCTTCATAGTGATAGGTATTGTCCTCACCTGATAGCCTTGCATATCGTTAAGACACTTGGAAATATTTGTAGGTTTGTCACATACGAAATGTATATCGTCCCACAGTGCGTTCAGACGTGTTTTAGCTGCGGGTTCCATACTGATACCGGAAAGATTCAAGGCACCCCCTGTCTTACCGGCCCGGGTAATTTCAGTGAGCAGAGCCGAGATATTATTTTCCATACGGGTCTTCAAAGTCCCGTTACTAATAGTACCGGCAGAAAACTTAAATGTCACATTCGCACTTCCTGTCAGTGATGCGAACAAAAGGACAATAACAAATAATGATCTATAGATAGAATTTATCTGTACCATATTATAGCTATGCAATCTTTATGGTTCGACTCGTCATCAGGGAGATTGGTCTTATAATTGATTCTGTTACCACTCGCCTTAGGTGACAGAATAGCCAGTATACTACCTCTGTTATCAAGCAGAATAGAGTAAGCGTCTTCAGGCACCTCGGAAGCAGTTTTCACTGTACCAGTAGTAATCTTTTTCTGGTTCTTATACTCAATCAGAAGACCTTTTATTTCCACCCAGTTATCCTGAGCACATAGTGTTTTCAGAATATCATTCATCGGCGGTAGTTGAGCAGACGAGGTAGGTTTTACCGGTTCTGGTCTACCGCTATCAGGTGCGGAAGTACTCTGGTTGGAAGAGGATTGAGCAGTCATATCGTTTTCAGAAGGAACAACTTCGACACCGTTTCCGTCCGCCGTAACTCTGATCCATGCTAAAGGCAGATATAAAAACACCGTGTTACGTGAGCCTGTAGAATACCGTAATTCCTTAATAGAGGGCTTCAAAACTTCAGATTCGACTTTAAGAGGCTCTTTTTTCTCCTTTATACGCAATTCGTTAACCGATGATATGGGTTCTAACTCATTAATAGATGCTATCAGTTCCGAAAGCGCATTCTCATACGCGGTATCCATATCGTCACCGAAGTTTTCAGCATAGATAAACCTCTCGTCCAGCTTAATACGGTCCATATTAGCTTCAACCTCCTCAGGAGTAGCGGCAGTAATACTTCCGGTTATAAGGAAAGCAGATAGGACTGATAAAAGTATCTTATTTATTTTTATTATTTTTTTCATATCTGATTTTTTTATCCTCAGATTTCTTCTCGTACGGTGCATAGAGATTCTGCACATTATTAGTCGGTACAAACAAACTTGCTCTTGCCTCAATCTCTCCGGTACCGCTGATTAAATCAGCCGGTGTACACGTTACCTTAAACACATGGTCATAGCCCTGTGTAGGGTTATACAGAAATAAAGACCCTTCCAAAAGGCCATTCTCAAAACGTTCCACACCCCAGAAAGGCTGACATCCTGACTTCTCGGCGTATGCTAACAGTTGGTCAACGGTAACTGTAAAGGTTTCTTTTTCGCCATACTGGTGTTTAAGTACAGTGACGTTGACTTTCTGACCGCCGTAGAGGTTGCTGGGATATATAAACAGATTGGCAACCGACTCAGCAGGATAGGCACTGTTCCATACAGGTGTCATGGCCTCGCCGTCAGAATCCAAGTACACATTATCCGTAATCTCTTTATTCATGTATGAACCTCCCGGAAGAATATACAGAGCATCTCCGTAAGGTTCAAGCGCAACGGAGTCAATAGCCGGCTTTCCGGCTCTCTGAGAAACAGATCTCTTTACCCCGGCTACGAAATCGTCCTCAATATCACTTCTTGTACCTTCTTTGGCAGTCTGATAGCCGACCGGTAACTCAACTTTGACGTTACGGCCATCCAGATTCCATTCAACTGTCATAGAACGGGAATTATTGCTTATCACTGAATGAGGTGTAGCAGGAGTAATATTTATGAAATCGCCGGTTGACCCTTCTGTAACTGACAGGTCGTTCAAACTCTCCGTTTTCAGACCAAGACATTTACATAACAGCGATGTTTCAATATATTCCAGCAATTCAGCATCAACCGAACTTTTCATTTCATCAGGGAAAAGATTCAGTCCTATATGTGATACTTTATCATTCTCTTTTATAACACGGACAGAATAGTCACCATGACTGATAACTGTATCGCATACCGGACGATCAGCTACAGCCGACAGGTCTATAACAGAAACCAACTCACTATTAGTTTTACTGATTTGAGAAAGACACGGTAGACCAACCGTAAGTCCAAGCATCAGAAGAAATTTTTTAATCATGGGGTAATTGTTTTTAAGACATTGCCGTTACTGTCATAGAGTTTGCCACTTATAAGGCTACCGGCATCATAGGTAGCTACAAAATAGTCACCCGGATTAGCTTCTTCCGATGAGCTACGGTCAACTTTATGACGGGATGTGAATGTCAACTTACCTTTCCCGTCCGGTTTGCCGTTTCTGATTCCGCCTACCCACGTACCGTAACCTAACGAAAGAGTTCCGTTAGTTACTTCCTCTGTTTTCTTTGGTTTAGTCGGAACAGGTTCGGAATCAACGGTATTATCTTTCACTGCTCCTGTGGATTTTCCGGAAACAGTTGCGGTTTCAGTTCCGGATTCTGCTGATGGACGGATAGCCTTTTCAGACTCTTGGACAGGCGTTTCCTTATTTTCTTCCACTAAACTATTAGCCTTACTTACCGATTTTACAGTATCAGTAGGCTGTATAGCTGCAACCGTATCAGGTATTATTCCTGTTTCACCTCTGTCAGCAAGTACCTCAGACGGCGAAGGCTTGAAAATAAACACTGCAGCTATTATCAGACCGATCACAGCACCGGCACCGGCGATAAGCATAATTTTTTTATTACCATCTCCTTTTTTCCCCTTACTCTCCCTCTTATCATGGTCAAGATCAATTACTCTGGTGGCAGTACCCGGGCCAGCCAAACCTAAATCGGCTTTCAGCACCTCAATTGAAGGAGTACGGTCTTCATACGATTTGTTAAGAGCCTTACATATACCGTCAATTATATTATCCGGCAGACGATCCTTGAATGCATTACGTACATCCGAAACTTTCAGCTCTGTCGCACTTTTAGGAGTCGTGCCGGTCATGGCATACAACAGAGTAGCCACTAAAGAATATATATCGGCTGCCGGAAGGAATTCCGATATGCCGGCGTATTGTTCGAGCGGTGAATACCCTTCACTGACCCCTAATACATTCTTAGGAGAAGTTTTATCACCGTTTTTCTTAAAATGAATACTCAGTCCGAAGTCAACCAATACCGGTACCGTGCCCTCAAGACTGTCATGCAGCATTATATTGTCAGGCTTTATATCGAGATGATTGATACGCGATTTATGCAGAAAACCAACGGCATTAATAATTGGCAGAAGTATCTTCATGGCTTCATTATATGATAATTTGCCATGATTTCTGACATAAGACAACAGCGACTCTCCGTTTATATACTGCATTACATAATATGCAGTACCATTTTCTTCAAATACTTCGTTAACCTTTACAATATTCTCATTTTTCGTACCGAATACATGAAGCTTACGAGCCTCGGCTACAAAATCATGTTTACTGCTTTCATAATTACTTCTGTTGTCTTCAGATGCTGTTACTTCGGCGCCTTTTCTTTCACAATATGCGGAAGGGAAATGTTCCTTGATAGCGAATTTACCTTCGGCCACAACATTATCCACCACTACCTCACCGATAGCAAGATAGGTAATTCCGAAACCACCCTGACCCAGTACTTTAACAATACGGTATTTTCTGTCACCGTTACATAGCACCGTGCCTATAGGCAGTGTATTGGTATTCTCCGGGTTCATAAGATTCAAAATAGCCTGTTAAAGAAATTAGAAATTTTCTCGCCGAAGCTGCGGTCTTTATCTGCTGTGACCTCTACAGCCTTATTCATCTCACGTTCAAGAGGTGTTGTAATAATAACTGAGCTATTATCGGTATATTCTGCATCTGCTCTTATATTACAGGCCTCTATAGAGTCAATACCGATAAGGTAAGCTGTATTGTTGTCGGTACTGTCGGCACTCTTTTCCGCTATAAAGTTGATTTTCTCTCTATCAGACATATCTGAAGACAAAATCGCCAAAAGTTCCGAATCTTCTATATTATGCAGTACACCGTCAGTACACAGAAAGAAATAATCACCTGGCACCACATCGTCAATTTGCAATGTAGTGGCTGCCGGCCTCTCTGAGTCTCTGCTTACATAACCCATGCAGCGGGTGATGATATTGCCTCTCGGATGGTCAATTGCCTCTTCGGGAGTAAGATTGCCTGAATGTACAAGCGCATTTACCAGCGAATGGTCTTCACTCTGATACATTATTCCTACCCCGGGACGTATATGATAGATACGGCTGTCACCGATATGAGCACAGAACACACCGCCGTCATGAAAACACACAAAAGTCATAGTAGTAGCCATATCGGTTGACTTACTACTAATCTTACTGTTCAGACATGAATAGGCATAATCAAGCACCCTGGCAAAATCTCTGACTGTAAAAGGCAGAGTAAGATCCACACGATTCATATACGAACCTATGGCATCAGCTACCGTACGGCTTGCCACCTCACCTTTATCACAGCCGCCTACACCGTCACACACCACAAAAGCCGGTTTCAGACCCTGCGGCATATTGTCGTCGGGAAAGCGGGCATCCTCCTGGTTGCCGCGCTTTCCCAACTGACAGAACGAATATGGTTGTTTCAGTTGTATCTCCATCAGACGTCTTTATCAAAACGAAACTTCGTCTTACCCATAACTATACTGTCACCGAAATTCAGTGATACAGAATCTCCGACACGCAGAGCTCTGTTATTGTGCAGTACCGGATTAGCTGCTTTAAGTACCGAAAGCTTAAAAGTATAGCCTCTGTCAGTCTGTACAACTTCAATCTCTACCGAACGGCGCGACATACTGCTGTCATTCTCTATCGCGATATCCGACATGACAGCTTCGTCACGCCTACCGACAACAGTCTTGCCTTCAGGAAGAGGATAATCCTTGTTAAGCCATCCTCTTCTGAGCAGAATCAGTTTACCCTTGAACATCTGAAGTGGCTGTGTTACGACAATTACCTCGGTTTTATTTCTGACACTTAAACCTATACGTCCTTTACACCGGGGGCAGGCTATACCATGTACACCGGCCTTATCAGCAGCAAAACCGATTTCCTGTTTACCGCAGTGAGGACACATTATAGTATAAGTGACACCTACAATAAAATCATCTTTCAGTTCTACAATCGCTTGCCGGGAATTATCAGGTATAGCAGGCTGTGGCGACGGGGCTGTACCAACCGGTTGCGGTGACGAAACTGCAGCAGCCGGTTGCAATGAGGCAGCCGGAGCAGCAGGTTGCTGCATAGTGTCCGACCCGGTAAGCCGCAGCTGTTTGACAATGCCGCAATGGGGACAGGTAACTTTGTAGACACCTGTCCGGGCCGGACGTCGCAATTTTACTTCCTTCCCGCAGTCCGGGTTCAGGCATCTGAATGCCATATAGGTAACTTCAGCCATAATTTTATGTCAGCATATCCTGTTCTATGGAATCAGCACCGAAGTCATCTGTTATCTGTGTATCATTATAAGCCAGATAGCCGCCATCGTCAGACACATGCATCTCTGCATCATCAACTGTCACATGGCCTGTCACAGGTGCGAGAATATTACCGTTATTGTCAGCAAATACATCAAACACACCGTCATCATCCACATCTACCATAACGAAACTGTTTCCGCTGGCATCCTGTATGGAAGCTGCCGTGTGACTTGAGCCGTCAGCAGTGAACATTGTTCCTACTTCCTGAAAATTAATTACATTGTCAACATCAATATCAGTAGGATCGACCTGTTCCTCAGCAATGACAGCTTCAGCAAGGTCATTAGCCTGTGTATCGACAGTAGCCTCATCCCCAAGAGCCTGTGCTACTTCTTCAAAAGTAAGTTCTGGTGTATCTTCTTCAGACACTGTTTCGATAGTTGCCTCAGGAAGTTCTTCTGTAATGATCTCGACTACCGATTCTATTGTTCCCTCAGGCAACTCTTCTGTAATAACCTCAGGCGCGATTTCAGCCTCAGTCACTACAAAAGATTCGGCGTCCGCTACTGTTTCAGGTATTTCTTCAGTTACGGTTTCAATATCAACCTCAGCTACAGCCTCAGATTCTGTTTCCACCGTTGTCTCAGTTATGACTTCAGTCACAGCCTCGTTCTCAGCTTCAACCTCGGTTACAGGCTCTACGGCGGGAGCAGCATGATGTGAAGGAGCGGTATGAGATGCAGCATGGGAAGCGGACTGAGCAGCAGTTTCATTCACTTCAGAGGCAGCAGGCGCAGACTCGGCAACAACCTCTTCTGTCATGACAGACTCCGGCTCAACAGCCTCCTGCTCTACTACCGCTTCAGCTTCATCAGTGACAGGTACTTCTACGACTTCCTCAACAACCTCTTCGCCATCCGGCATCATCGAAGAGACTGCCACACCCGCACCGGCTGCTGTTGCAGCAGCTGTTGCGAACGCCGCGGCTTTCTTTTTGGTGTCGGCAGACTTCTTGCCGGCAGACTTCTCATCCGCAGAGCTTCCGGCTCCGGTCGGATTGATAGCAGTTGTCTCACTCATAAGATTAATTATTTAGTAATTATGAAATAAATTATTGTTTACCACTTGGTTATCACTACATCGTACATACTTTCCGGGGCAATCAGCTGAGGATGCTGACGTTTGTCGGTACGCTGTAGAACATCACCGTATATATACTTGAAAAGTTCGATTACGGTCACTTTCCGGTCTTCGTTTTTATCCGATTTGCCACGCAGTCCTTTCAGAAGAGCCTGAGTAAAGTACCCTGCCCCTATAAAGGCACTTTCAGCAGAAGTCTCATCACCGCGGCACGAAACGAAAAAGGCCATATCCTTCTTATCTTTGACCTCATCAGTCCAGCTTTCGTTAACCTCGTTATCAGCTACCGAACCGGCATGACAGGCATCAATAAAACATATTTTCTGACTTGCCTTTGATTGAGAAAGTATATCAGTAAGAGACTTATATGTGATGTTTCTGTCATAGCCGCACAAAGCACCTGTAGTGCCGTGACCGCTGTAAAAAAATATTACCTGATCGCCCTCTTCAGCACGGTTACAGATAGCACTGAGCTTTTCAAGCACATTGGCCCGTGTTACATTCCGACTTGTAAGCAGAGTTATATCCTTGGTCTGCGTTTCCATCACCTCCTTGAAACGCTTGGCATCTTTAGTAGTCTGGGTAAGATTGGCATTTTCATTATCGTAATTGGAAACTCCGGTAATAAGAACGAATGTTCTCGCGTTCAGACCGAAAGTTATTAGTACTGAAAGTAGAAATGTGAGTAACGGTTTCTTCATGATTTACGGTTTATTTTGCTTTACATCGGGAACATTGTCCCTGCTGTATATCAAATTCAGAAATAGGCAGTCCGCAGTTAGGACACAACAAAAGTTTCTCTCTTTTCTTTCTCAGAGCCTTGAGTGCTTTGGTATCACCGCTGAACAGTAATCCAACCACTACAGGTGCACACGCTATAAGAACATATCGTATGTTCGGATCTATATTGATTCCCTTTATAGAACCCAGTATTGCACATATTCCTATCACGGCAAGTCCTGAAAGCTTCGATATCCAGCCGTTGATTTCTATCTTTTTTTCTTTCTTATGTTCGCGTTCCAACTGACGGGCAAGCAGTTTCCTCAGTTGTTTGAACTCGTAAGTGTATGGAGAATCAGGTGCTATAGCCCTATGGGCAGTAAAGATAAAACTATTAGCACCGCCGTTACCTAAACGTATCACATCAGATTCATTAATCTGACTGGTGAATACACGATTGAATTCTCCGTCTTCATCTCTGACAAAAGTTCCGTTAGAGGAGTGCAGATCTTCCAGTTTCCAGATACCTTCATCTGAAACAGTAATTTTCACATGTTGTCCGGAGACACCGTTTTTATTTGCCGGTATCTTAATAGGCGAAGAGGCCGACCTGCCTATAATCAGTTCCTGTGCCATATATTAATGCTTCTTTATTCGTTTAATTTAGATACATTGCTTCCTGAAAAAGAGGGTCTTAATTATTCTATATCAATGATGAATAACTCATAGCGTCAATTTAACTATAATTTACCTCGTCAGTGATATTAGGTGAGTAAGATGTATCGGCAAGATAGAAATCTTGAAAACACAAAGGTATAAAAAAAGATTGATATATTTCCTTACGGCAGACTTTTTTTCAATAAAAAGTTTTCAGTTAGCTTCTTGTGTTCGATAAAACAAACTTTACTTTTCAACGTTATTATACTGTAAAATAAATTCTGCTTTCTCGGATACAAATAATAAATATTAGAGATAAGCGGAAGACTCTATTGTGTAAAATAAAAATCTATATCAGCTATGAGTAAATTAGTTTATCTCGCCTTAGGTGCATTAGTAAGCATAGGTATTGTCTCATGTAGCGAAAATGCTCAGCTTGCTTCTAAAATCGAAGGTGTATGGTCAGGTAATGCAACCGTTCTTTCAAAGAAAGATGGTAATAAAGAGAAACAGAATAACCCTGCAACATCTACAGAAGCGAAAATCAATTCAATAACTCCTTCGTTTACCTTTACTCCTGATGCTTCGGTCAAGAACGGAGGTAAGCTGACGTTCTCCGGTGTTTATTCTGTAAGCCAGCCAGTCAGCTCTCAGTCGGTTGATGTGCCTTTCGAAGCCACTGCCGATGTTAAGGTTACAGGTAAGGGTACATGGACTGCTAAAGATGATGATGAAATTATAGTGATAATCGACGCTTCCACAGTGAACACTACTGTTGATACAGCATCGGTGACTCTCGGCTATGCTGTACTGACTGATAAACCTGTGACAGAACTTGAAGCACTTAAAGAACAGATACTGCCGAATATTAACTCCAGCTTTGGTACAGAAGTGCAGAAGTATGTTACCTCGATACATAAACTTGACGATATAAAAATAAAGGGATCTGTAATGACTCTTGAAATCGGCAAGACCGACTTTACTTTTAATAAGCAATAAGGTAAAGTACATAAAACAGAGAGACCTTATCGTTCTCGATAAGGTCTCTCTGTTTTATGTACTTTACTATCCTTGAAGCTATACGCTTCGGTGTGATATTAAAGATTTAACCAAAATATCCGTTGGAGAAAATACCGTTATAAGGTGAGTCTTTCGGAAGATTCGGAGTCAGGTCGGGTTTACGTTCGGGCTGCCATGTACGCACCTTTATTACAGGTTCATCAGGATTCAGGAAGTCTACCATAAGATACAGATAACCCACATCGCCATAAGATGACGAGAAATACTCCTGACGAAGCTGTATACCATACGTGTCTTTACCTACATCGACCGCGCCCACATCGGTATTGGCGAAACGGATATTGATAAACTGGTTAGAAGCGAAACAGCGTTTCAGTTGAGCCATATATTCAGCTTTTGTCTTGCGGACGTATGTGACATGCTCTTTATTTTCAATAATCTGAGCGTCACCCTCACGTTTTACAGAAGACTTTTTAACTACATGACCGACGATTATCACTGCATCGTCATCAAACATTGTTTCGATAAAGTCCAGTCGTTTAAGGGCGAAGGCAGTCTTATAATTCTCAAGAAATGTCACCATCACCATCTTCATGTAGTCTGACCATGCTTCACCCTGCATAGCAAATATATCCTTACGTGCCACACTACCCAGACCGAAAGCAAGACTTTCTATAAGTCCATCGGCATTGAAAGTAAACGTCACATCTTCAGTGAAAGTACGGCGACCATTCTCGAAACTGAACTGCATCGGTATGGAACGGCACACCACACGTTCCTTCATCGGATAGAATTCGTATGTATCACGTGTGGCCTTACCCAATATGCGTGCCTTACCATAGTGAATAAGACGTTCAAACATATCATAGCCCTCTTGTGTGAAAAGCTGCGACAAACCTGTATACTGACGCTTGTCGATAGCATCGACTATAATACCTATAGATTTCGCAAACGCCTGCGATTCGCTGTGAGGCATAGCTTTAACGCCTTCGCGGGCACCGGCAGCCACAGCTTCTTTGAAAGCCTGCGTCTCCTTCTTGTCACTCTTCAGAGCCTTAGCATTTTCGGTCAGTGTGACATGAGCATTAGGCACCATACCGGCTCCGTTGAAACCGTCAAGCAGCGGCTGATATTCCGGCACCAGATGATTCTCATCCGCAAACCTATATTCTATATCAATAGCCAACGGATCAAGCGGTGTCGTCGGTGATATTTCTATCTCCGACATACCATCGCGAGCCGTCAGTATCGGTGACTGTCCCTGTGCACCGCGCCAGTAACTGAAACCTATGCTTGTCACCGGTTCACCCTTATAGTGAGCCATAAGTGATACGCGTCTGAACCCAATCTCATCAGGTTTCGACACCTCGGCAATACCAAATCTGACTCCGGCGCAGATGTCACGCATATATTCAGGTATCCATGTTGACAGCAGACGTCTTGTACCGTTTATGTCAGCTTCTAATGTTCGGGCATCAGGCAGACTACCAAGCACGACATAAGCCTGATACAGATAATGTAGAGCAAGATCTATCTTACCTGCCTCTTCGGCTCTTATACCCTCACGAGCCATATTAGCCACATTATTACGCCGACGCTCGAACATTCGCTCCACATCCGAACGCTTTATAAAAGTCATGGCCTTAAAGTTAGGAGCTGTGGTACTAAGCCACAGACACTCTACACCTTCCAGATTCGCCGGTGCCGAATAACTCTTGACCACCATCGACATCTGCGACTGCGAATTTACATCTCCATTATTGTCCGTAGACTCATCAACTGTGTACGATGACGATGCTACGACATTAACCGAAATCTTAGCCGTCATATCGGCAAGCGCACTCTGTACAGCTTCCTTACGGTCAGTACCTGTTCCGATACCGTATAGATAGTCCTTACTATCCATTATCTTCTGCGCTGTCTGCTCCACCTGAGACAGAGGTTTAGTAGCACTCACAGTATCACAAAGGAAACCGACAACGGCAAACACAACTGCCAGCATTAAAGAATGTAGTCTCATCAGTTAATTCAGTTGAGAGCCGAAAGATTATTATTTTTTGGAATTACAACTCCTTCGTCATTGCGATCAGGGGTGCGGAAATGAACTTCTGTACTGTAGACAGTTACAGAATCTGAACCGTCGTTATCACTGGTATTCTCCTTATACTCTATATAAGCCTTGGCAATATAGTCGGTATTCGGTTCAAGATTATACATATCGACTGTAAGAGTATTACTCTCAAAGTTGCCGGAGTAAGTTTTTTCTTTGCTCTCATCAGTAATAGGCCAACAAACAGCCCCACATGATACCAGAGTGAAAAACGAGTCTGGATACTGGCAAACGGCACAAATCTGTGCTTGTTTTGAAGTCCAGCCACTAACTATCCGCACATCACTGACCACTGGCCAAAATGCCTGAGTAAGTGGTATAATAATTTCTTCTGTATCCTCTACAAGACTAAAAATTATTCCAGCTTCACGCCACTGTCTTTCACTATTGGAGTCTACCGTTACTGTTACCGGGACTGGCTCTGTCGATGCCTGCCCTGCTGAAGGATTGATATTAATCCAGTCACCGGAGGTTATCGCAGCTGCTGTCCAATCCTTATGTGATGAATAGACCATAAATATAAATTCACCTCCGGCAGGAGAGAACTGAGGTACACTGACCGGTGTAACGCTAAAAGACGCCTCCGGCGAACCTTCCTGTACTACTGTAAGACGTGTAGGAATAAAAGCATTATTAGGACTTTCAAGTATAATTTCACAGGTACGTACCGAAATATTGGGATTGTTATCAACCTTAAGCCGAAATTCCGCTGTTTCAGTTAGAGTGCCGGAAGGAATAAATATGTTTCCATTCATTCCGCTGCCAGGAACCACTGTTACCCATGGTTCCGAACTTCGGACTCTCCACTCTTGATTTGCTGTGACAGTCACTTCTGGTTCAGTACTATCTGTTGTACCTGACGCAGATACAATTTCATCCTCATTATAATTTATCTCGAGGCTTTGACACTCTTGAATAAGATGGATTTCTACACTATGTCCTGGTAGGTGTGCACCATCCCGCTCTATAGCATAAACAGTGATCTTACATTCACGATTAGACTCTTTGTTACGGTTCGGAGCAGTTCGTACAATAAATATTCCTGAACCTTTACCTACATTACTATCAGAATTAGGTATATCATCTATATTCTGACTATAATCAATATAGCACCAACCACCGCTACAGTCTGTGACTTCTGCAGTCCAGTATGTGTTACTACTGACTTTAAAAGTTGTCATAAGTTGTGCCGAACTTATAGTAATATTTCTTAGATCCGAAGTATCTAAAGTATCGAGAGGACTTACGGAAAATCTAATTTCGGAAGCATTTCCCACTAAAAGATCTGGTTGCACATTGTCGGAGCAGCCGGCGTTCATCACCGCTAATAGCGTGGTGAACGCACAGCCTGCAAGGACTCTGCTTATATCTGATATTCGATATTTCATATAATTATCCGGTTATTTTATCATCACTTTATGACCTGCGACAATATAAACACCCTTGTCAAGACCGTCTATGGTATATCTCTCACCACCACGCAGTTCGATAGTGGCTACCCGTACGCCGTCGATTCTGAACACCTCAACCGTGCGGTCTGTATCGCTGATAAGATGTAACGCACCGTCAGTAGTTTCCATTTCCAAACCGTTATCAGACTTCGTGAGCGATACGTGTGACAATTCGGCACCACGTATACGCAGAGCGCGCACATTGTCGAGGCGTGTCACGTATGCTTCGAGCGGACGCGGTTCCACATTGATATGGAAAGCCGAACCCGGTTCGAGAAGCTGACCGGCATCGTCAGTCAGATTGTCCATACCTACATTCAGACCCATAGCCATAATAGCTTGTGCGTTATCAAGCGGCAGCCACAGCGGACAGAACTTATGGCCTGATTTCCATTCCACAACATATTGCTCTGTATCGACAGGTGTAATACGTACAGATTCAGTGTTAGTGAAGGCCACAGGACCATTGATGCAGTACTGTACTTCGTAAGCTTTATTACAAGGCATCGAGATAATGTAGGGTACACCTGCGCGGATACTTCCGGCAGCTTTCCAGTTACTCTCAGCATCAGCTTCATAAAGCCAGTAGGGATACTGACTATTAATATCGGTCAAGACAGCAAATGGAGTCAGTTCACCTTGTGCGGCCGAGACACTTGTCACATCGAAAGGTAGTACAATGGTCTCCCAGCCGGCACAACCGTCTATCGGAGTAGTCTGTGTAAACTCTTTAGTCATGGTGCTGTAGTGTGAAATAAATGCCTGTACAGGACCGAACGCATAACCTGATGTAAGCACTAATCGCTCACAATCGCCTTCGCTTGAGTCGGCATTCATCACCACAACGTTGCTCTCCATACCGGCAGGTGCATATTGGGCAGCATCAACATATACCAAAAGATTAGGATTACCGATAGATTCGATAACACCGTTCTCCAGACGGTTGGTACCGTGCCATACAAGTGAAGTCAGACGCGTACAGTTACCGAAAGCTTCGTTACCTATACTATCTACAGAATCCGGTATGGTAACGGATAATAGCTTTGCACAACTGTTGAAACTGTACTCACCTATCTCTGTTACTGTATATTCATCTGTACCATCAGATACAACAGAAGGTATCGTCAGATTACCTTCATATTGATTACCAGAGAGATAGCGACTACCGTTTTTAGTTCGACAAGTACGAGCATCTCCATCGGTAATAGTATATATAATACCTTCATATTCAAAGTCCTGACCAGTAAGATCTGGCAAAGTACCGTCCTTAGCTATAACATGATTAAATTTGTTCCATGGCATTGTCTCCTTAATATCGTCAAGTGAGGCATTAGGCATATTAAGCGTAGCATTCTTATATACGCTTTCTTCAAAAGTATCCTCTTCAGCCTCTATAGGTATAACAGCATCATAGTTTATTGTCATAATCGCATCACAAGCTATAAATGCAGCGTCACCTAACGAGGTCAGCGATTCAGGCAGTGTCACTGAGGTCAGACCTTTACAATCACGGAAAGCCAATTCACCTATCGAAGTCAGCGACTCGGGCAGTACTAAAGAACTCAGACCTACACAGTCACGGAAAGCCAATTCACCTATCGAGGTCAGAGATTCAGGCAGATTAATTGATGTAAGACCGGTACACTGATAGAAAGCCAATTCACCTATCGAGGTCAGCGATTCAGGAAAATCTACAGAGGTAAGACCAGTACATTGGTAGAAAGCGCCCCAGTCTATCGAAGTTACTGACTCAGGCAGTGTCATAGAAGTAAGTCCGGTACACTGATAGAAAGCACCCCAGTCTATCGATGTCACCGACTCAGGCAATTTCACTGAAGTCAGATTCATACACTGATAAAATGTTGACTGACCGATTTCCACAACAGTATATTCCCATGTTCCATCTGATACAGGCGAAGGTATTTCAATATCACCAGATATATTGTCGCTTTGGGCTGTCCTACAAGTGGATCCTTCCGCAGCAATATCAATTACATTATAACTAACTCCACTGTATTCAAAAGGAGCTGCAAAACCATCGTTTTTAGCTAAGATATGATTAAAAAGATTCCATGATATAGTATTCTTAATCTCTACAAGTTCAGCATTCGGCATTTTAAGAATAGCATTCTTATATACCTTATCTGTAAAAATATCTTCTGGTGCCTCTATTGGAGTCGTAGCTGTATAAGTTACTGAATTAATTTCATCACATTCTCCAAAAGCTTTAATACCTATATGCTCTAAAGATGAAGGTAACAGAACTGATTTCATTTTCTCGCAGCCATAGAACGCACTCTCGCCTATAGAAGTAAGTGATTCAGGAAATTCAACTGAGGTGAGACCCGAACAGCCAGAGAAAGCTTCGCCACCTATCGAGATAAGTGATTCGGGAAAAGCTACCGATTTGAGGTTCGAGCAGCCAGAGAAGGCTCCGTTACCTATCGAGATAAGTGAT
>CAMWKC010000020.1 GCA_947174735.1 uncultured Porphyromonadaceae bacterium | reverse complement strand
CATGAATTCTGTAGATATATGGATTTATCTTACGACAATCTTAGTGCTTGTTTGGCCATCGGTGAGGATATACATTCCGGTCGGGAAAGGATATGACCCGGCAGAAATCAGTAAGCCCCTCTCAACACCGTCAGTACCTATTACTCTGACCGGGTTGCTGACTTCACCATCGATTACGATTATTCCGTCTCCTCCGTGAACTGTCCATGAATTGAATCCGGTTATCGCTACGCCGCTTTTGTCAGTTAACGGTACTACGCATGAATCCAATACCATGCAATCGTTATAATCCAGACTATTGTAGTTGGACAGGAAAGCCACCACGCGCATATTCTCAGCCTTGAAGTTATCAGGCAGAGTATATGTCCATTGTCCTTTAAACGACTTATTATCCCAATAGACAGGATCACCCCAAGTCTCAGTCAGGGCTTTACGAAAGACATTGTTATGCAAATAATCACTCACGACACTGCCCGGAATTGTCTGGAGACCGACTATATTATCTTCAACAAGATAAATATTGACTGTGGTATTACGGGTGGAAAGGTCCACAAGACTCGCTCCGGTCAGATTAACCGTTAACTCGCGCGATTCCGTGTCATAGGTACTTGTAGCCTCAATTCGGGCAAGCGACGGCTGCAAGGAAGCCTTCAGAACAAGGTCTTTGATTTCATCACTTTGTCCTACACCCTTCACGGGTCCTTCGCTCATGTAAGAATCTGATGAAAGGTTTGTGCGGTCAAACATGATAGCCGGTGCAAATGTCTGCGGACTGCCATAGAGCCATGTCAGAGCACGGTCATCGTCTGTGGTCATGTCATCTTCATAATATCCGGAATGATGAGTAACCCATATAACATTGTCAAATTCCGCTATCCCTTCCTCTATGCGGTCGTGACCCGCCGGACACTGGGCACAGAAGGCAGTGGAGAACTGTTCGAGAAGCACGTTGCGACTTGAATGAGAAGTGCTGTAGCATATAAAGGACCCGCTCCATGTGTTGTCATCGGGATTTACATCACCATGACCACCGGGATTTGCCAAAGTGACAGTAATGGTATTGGGTCCTACCACAAACTTATCCACAGTGAAAGAGAAAGCATACATATTTCCTGTATTCATTTCCCAGCATTGCGGAGTTTCGGTTTTCGGCGGATTTGAACCCACACGGTAAGACAACATATAAGAATCGATTGTCTTCGAACCATAGTTGCGCACATTACCGGTTACGGTCAGGGCTGACCCTGCGCTGACATAAGGATCGAATTTCACATTCTCGATTGCTATATCATAGGTAGGCAGATTATCACCCTGAATGGTAAGCGACATTAGCAGGTTGCCGAATCTTGTGTCGGCAAGATGTTTCCAGTTGATGCGCCCTTCTTCATCTTCAAAACCTACAATATCCCCTCTCGGGTCGGCTATAGAGCCGCTGCGGTCTGACTCTCCCTTTATGGGTGAGTAGTCCCAGTCGGCACTGCATGTCCACCCTATATAAAGATCTTTACCGGTTTCAATAAGATGGGGTGTTTCGAGTTGATAACTCATTGCCATTTTATTTTCAACCAACTCTATCGGCTGAGTATAAAACGGTTCGTCATTCAGATCGTATGACAACCATAATTCACCGTTAGTATCGGAAAGATTGCCGATACCTATGGAAACTTCAGTTATATAATTTCCTCCGAAACTTTTGGTCTTAACAGCAGGAAGAATAATACAACTATGGTAAGTGGTGTTGAGTCCGACACCGAGATTTACATTGTCAAGCGGATTGTTGCAATATGAATATTGCATTGTCGGCATATCGGAGGGCAATGCGGCAGTGCCGGCAGACATCGCAGTCATACCGACACACATTGCAATAGCGGTCAGAAACGTTTTCTTATCTGTCATCACATCACTACTTTGAATGCCTGATCGTTTACTTTAACTACATAACAGCCTTTCGGCAGTGAAATGCACATACCGTTATCAACGTGTACTTTCTTTACAAGGCTGCCGTTCAGACTATAAATCTCTACATCTGAATCAGTAGCAGTTATGTATAAGTTCCCGTTTTCTACACGGTATACAGCAGTGTCATTAGCAATAGTCTCAACGCCTGACGTAGACCTGAATGAATAATTGATTTCGGTTCCGGCAAACGCGTAGGTGACAAGGAAATATACCTGACCAGGCTCTGTTATATGATATTTAAGTTCACTTGTCTGATTATCAATAGTCTCCGAAATAGCTGCCGGAGTATTGAAATTATCAGAAAGGTAAAGTTCCATATCGAAACTATAGTTATTTGATGAGAGAGTGATGTCACCTTCAGTCGGTACGTCGGCTACATACCATCTATAGCCATACCATGCGCTGATTTCCGGCATCACATTGATACCGACAGTCAGCACTTCAGGATCTTCCAGCTCGATTGTCAATGTCTTTCCTTCAAGACCTGAAACATTCTTTACAAGCATGAGATATGTCTCACCGGGGCGAACAGTCAGGCTTCCGGCATATTCATCGGTTTCATAGTTATACAGATAACTGACTTCTTCCGAACCTACAAGGTAAGCCTCAAGAGAACTTGATTTCCATGTACCGCCGACATAATCACTCTCATACTCTATATCGGAACTTATCTTCAGATAGCCGCATGATGGCACCTCATATCTGTACCACATATAATCGACACCGGCAGGCAGCTTGATTACTCCGCCATCAGTCTCAACAGCTGACTCGCGTCCTTCGCCGGGCTTCATGGATTCGGTAGACAGAGTAAATACAGAAAGCTCGGACACGTAGGTAAATTCAAGTACATAGGTCTCACCTGCTTTCACTTCGTATTTTATTCCTCCGTCGAAGGCAATTCCGTCAAAGCTATTGGTATAATACGGATCCATTCCGTTGGAAGGATATACCATATAATAAAAGCTCATATATGTCGTCTCCGGTTTGCCTATAAGTAACCATCCGGTTGTTTCTGCCGTAAACTTATAGAAATGTCTGTCGCAGGCAGGAAGCGGGTTCTCTCCAAGATGTGCTTCCTCTGGGAACTCAAATACATCTCCTACCTGGAACGGAATTTCCTTCAGCTCAAACTCAGTTGGTTCGGCAATGTCATAGAATATAATGTAGAGGTCATCTTCTCTTAAGTCGGATATTCTTGCCTTCATCCAACCATCTTCCTCAAATTTCTCTAACTGCATGAGCCACATACCACTCCGAGTGCATATATCAAATCTTACATCGGGATTAGCTACCTTTATTCCGATAAATTCTTTCATGGAGGGATGGAATACATAGTATTTCTCCGGACCGGTTGCCAAGGCATTGATTCCTTCTTTTGCTTCAATTGAAGAGTCAATGTCATCACCGACCTCTTTTTCTGCGTAACCTATCCGGAAGGCTATATTATTGATACCTTCATCAAGATTCCATTGCAACATGCAGTTAGCATTATCATCAACTTTGACACGTGCGTAGCCGTTCATCATCTGTGCAGCATCTGAACTGCTGGTCAGTGTGGCTGACGTTTCAGATGACAGGAACTGACTTGATGCCTGAACGAATACATAGTTTCCTGTCATATCTTCAGGAACAGGAATGCTGTAATAGTAGGTGCCGTTATATTTCGGAGTTGTGTATTCGCCTTCTCCGGGAAGAACTATAGGATCATCTTTCGTGTCACCCTGTCGGGCTGATTCGACTATTATGGTAAATGAATCTTCTACAGGTGTCGTGCTTTTATTGATTCCGATATAATACGTGCGACCAGCCTGGACTTTCTGACGAAGGGCAATTACTCCGTTCGCACTTTGCAGAGCATAGCTACAGCTGATGTCGTCATAAATCTTTGAATACCCCTCTTGCCCAATCATGGCATCCGATTCGATTAAGGCGTATCCTGATGCTTCAGGAGTGAATTTCCACCACCATGTTCCACTTTCCTGTGGAAGATTGTTGGTACCCTGCGCTTCAATTGCAGTTTCAGGCATTGTACCCTCGTCACCGAGAGTCATGAGGGTCAGCTCACCTATAAATGCAGACATCGGAATTACCTCAATCATATATTCACCAGGTTGGGTAGCCGGTAGTTTATATGTGGAAATATATGAACTATTCACATCAGCCTGCAGGAGTGTAAACTCTTCCTCGTTTTCTTTCTTAAAACCAAGGGTAGACGTACCGGGATGACGGAACTGATATACTCCCCCTTCCTTCGCATCAAGTGACAGATAAGTAGGAGACGTAATGAAAGTCTCTGAATTGAAATACCAAGGCACATAGAATTCTCCGACGGAGACAGGGATTGCATCTGTCTGAGTCATACCACCGTCAACGTTTACCCCATCTTTTATTGTTACCTCAAATTCGAGAGTAGATACTGAGGGATAGACAGTTAGAGTAATAGTAGTTTTCGGAGATACAGCAAAAATCTGTTCACCGGGTGTGAAGCTACTGGCTGCGTAGATAAAGGAATCGCCACATTCAGCATTGACACTGCTGATTGACTCTCCAACCAAAGACACAAGTTGGCCTTCATCTGTTGAATTTGTGTAAGTGTAGACCACTGAAGATACCCAAGGTTCAAAATCCGGTATCTCATACTGGTTATCACCCGTAACAAGAGGTAGAGGAGATTCCGCACTTTGTCCAAATACCGACAATGCGCCACATAACCCCATACAAGCTAGAAGTGTAGATTTTATCATACGGTTAGATTGTTGATTATATAGTTCGATTAAAGATTGAATATACGAAAACACATTGTATGTCAAAGCATAGGTTTATAACCTGCAAAGTTATTACTTTTATACGTATATTCCTATAGCTGATAGCGCGTAATATAATCAACAACGTACCATAGATTAATCATAATTAATTCTCTCGCTCTTGTATACCGTTTCTGCTTAGTAGAAACGATCAAATATTGCGTTTGCCTTTCTCAGTTGATCTATATTTTTGTTCTGGATTTGTTGACGATATTTTATCAAATGGTTCAATAAATCCATCAGAGACCATACGCGGTATTATTTTATTTTTTAGATGTGAGACACTATATCCTATCTTATTTGCTAATTCTTGTGTGCTGAGCCAATCGTAACATAATTCTATGATTATTTTACTTGATTCCTCATAAGGAACTTTTTTTCGTTTAGATATTTTTTCTCTAATCTTCTGAAGACTTTTACTGTCTCCTTTACTGTCTCCTTTACTGTCTCCTTTACTGTCTCCTTTACTTACACTGTTATCTGTAAGAGATATAATAGGCAACATCAGTTCCACTTTGTTGGGTTCAGACCTTTCCGATATTATCGGTGTCCCGAACTTAGCCTCATTCCACCCTTGAACTATAGTGTCTGCTCCACTTCCAGCTTTCTCTACAGCACCTATCATTGAAAACATTGTCTGAAGTGACGGATTTCGGCATATACTTTCTCCTCCGGAATAATACTGTTCTTTAGATATTAGCATTGTACCTGGATTTGAGAAAATGATTCGATCAGGATATTTAAGTATAAGAAGTTTAGAGTCACTTTGGTATGATGCATGTATACAAAGATTCACAAAAGCTTCTCTTAATGCTTTATGTGCTTTTGTCTCATCTACCCGCTCATTTCCCTCAAGCCTAAATGGGACCGGGAGAATTGACTGTATCCTGGGTAATATTTTTCGATAAGCTTGATAAAGATTTGATTCCCAAGTTCCATCGTTATAAATCCTGTCGCTCCATCTTTCGCTGTATGGTCCATATTCCCGATAATCAATCATAAACTGTGGAATAGCATCTGTTATGGAATCATATTTTCCAAACATTAAGAGACCGGAAAGTGTAAGCCCTTCTTTTCCTGATATTCGATCTTTTCCGTATGCTTTCATGTGACGGAGCAAGGTAATATCATCGTCTTCTGTCCATGGATGGGTAGGCTTTAATGTCATAAACATTTGCCTAAAACCTCGAATCGATTCTTTGTCTAAATCATCTATTGTGAAACCTTCCAGAATTTCAATATCCATAGCCAACTTCGGACGTTGTTCGGCAAGCATAATAGCCACCTCCCATTCCTTACAGAGATAATCTCCACTTGCATTGCGTCGATAGATAGATCTCATTGGATTCTGTCCTACATACACAGGTCGTTCCTCTCTAGTGGCTCTCGGAATAAAGAAGATAAGAAAATAATTGCCATTATATTCAGTTTTAATAACATCATTATTGGTCATCAGTTTACGGCTTACCTGATTTGGATCATTTACACTGTCCCAAAAGATTTTTTCATAATGATTCACTGTCTCTGCAGATAATCCTTCAGGAAAGAAACAGCCATTTTTCTCTTTAACACCAATGATGATCACTCCACCTTCAGAATTAGCAAACGAGGAATAAGAAGGCCAGAACTCTTTATGGGGAAAGCCACCCTTACCATATTTAAATTCCACACAAGCAGTCTCTTTCTCAGCTATAAGCCAGTCAAGATATTCTTTTATTGTTTTATATTGAGTCGTGTCAGAAGCTATCATAACTTTTGTTTTTTATACGTTTAGTAAAATTTACTGGCGGACACCGGCAGTACGGAACTGTGCAGGAGACATACCGATGTGTTTTTGGCAGTAACGGCTGAAGTAGCTGAGTGAGCTGAAATGCATATCGTCAGCGATCTGAGTGATGGAAAGACGGTCGTCTTTGAGATATTCGATGACGATGTTGGCAGCTGCACGGTTTATGTGTGCTAAAGCACTTTTACCGGTTACACGTTTTATTGTGTCTGAGAGGTATTTGGGAGTGACGTTGAGTTGTTCGGCATAATAGGCAACTTCTCGTTGTGTTTTGGGGCGTCCGGCTTCTATGAGAGTGAAGAACTGTGAGGTGATAAAGCCTACTCTATCGGTAGTCAGTACGTTGGTGTTGCAGCGAGCATGAAAGCTGAATAGGTCATATACCATAGTCTGTAGAAGACTGCCTATCATTTCAGCGTAGAAAAGGTGATCAGTATCACTAATACGTCGGCGAATGTTAGCAAGGTCAATACTGAAAGTTGCGGCTTCGGCTTTGGACACATCAATTATAGGATTTGAGAACAAGCTTACACAACCCTGTATTGAGTAGTTGTTAGCCGGTAGTAGATTGTGCAGAAATTTATCAGGCGCTGCAATATATTCACAGCTGAAATCATCTGATATATAAATGAACCTTACCTGACGGGGCTGTGACAACACCGCAATCTGACCTTTTCTTATCGGAAAAGTCTGCTCGTTGTAGAACAGAATTCCATCTCCACCGAGACATAACAGATGGACCACACAGTCATAGAATGCCGGAGAATTTATCTGTTTTGTATCAGTAGAATAGACTATATATTCGTGTAAACTTGAGTCCATAATAACAAAGGTAACTTTTTCAGTGAAAACGTATAACTCCACAACTCTCTGCCTTATTCAGTAGAGTCGGCTATAATCCAGCGTGAGATATTGCGGGTTCGCGGTGAGAAATTTATACCGATTTTAAAAAGTTTTCTTCCGTCGCAGATGAATGGAAGCAGGTAATCCTGTTTATCGATTTGTTCTATAGCACTTTTAGCAGTACCTTTAAGTTTTAGTTCCATGACATAGATATAATCGTGTGTCTTAACCACAATGTCAATACGACCATGAGATGTACGATACTCTGTCTCTATCTCAAATCCTACTAACTTAAAGATAATGTAAAGATTATTCTCAAAATAAATTTCAGGCTTATTTTTAGAGAGATCGTATGGTATGTCGGCGAGAAAACTCTGTAACAGTCTTAGAAACCTTTCAGGATCACCCTTCTCCACAGCAGAGATAAAGTCAAACATAAAACTTTCTGAAACAACTCTATCTTTACCTGCAAATATAGGAAGCAGCCCGTTCATAAGTCCACGTTCCACTTCTTCGTTAGGGATAGCAAGAGTATACGTATCTCTTTTTTCATTATACTCCTTTATTGTCAGGTATCCTGTCTGAAATAGAAGAGATTCCGGCTCTGTGGAATATGATGAAATTTCTGCCAAAGAGTATGCTTTTACAACAGTATTGAAAAAATCTTTTACATCCCCTTGCATTCTTCTAAGTATCTTAAGAAGGAAAGCGGGAGTGCCGCTTGCAAACCAATAGTCACTTATTTCTCTGTCTTCAAATGTATTAAGTAAGGAAAAGGGATTATAGAGATCAGGACAATTGCGTGTGAAATGATACCCATTATAATTCTCCTTCAGTTTTAGGAATGCCTCCTGAGTGGTAATATTCATTGTGTGAGCTAAGGCTTCTACACCCGGCATTAGAGTATTCTTAATCTCAGTCTCTGAAATTCCACATATTGTTCCGTAATCTTTATTAAGTGAGATATCTTTAAGGTTATTTAAATCGCTGAATATACTCAGTTGCGAGAATCGGGTCACGCCCGTAATCATAGCAAACCGTATATAGGGATCAGCAGCTTTAAGGGTGGCATAGAGCGGCTTTAGCATAGCTCGGAATTTGCTATTGAGATCAGGATTATCAAGAGTAGCAACAAGAAATTTATCGTATTCATCAATAAGAACTACAACTCTCTGACCTGTCTGTTCTACAGCACGACGTATCACACCATAAAACCGTTGGGCAGGGGTCAATTCTGATTCATTCTTACCGTAAAGAGTCTCCCAGTGTGAAATCTGAGCATTTAGAATTGCTGTCAGTCCTTCTTCACTGTCGGTATAGGCATTGACAAAGTTTATGTGAAAGATCGGGTGGCACACCCAGTCTTTCACATAACGACTTATCGCGAGTCCTTTGAAAAGATCGCTGCGTCCCTCAAAGAAGGCAGCGATGGTAGAGAGCAGAAGACTCTTCCCGAACCGTCGCGGACGGCTTAGAAAAATGTAGGCTGGTTTTTCCACAAGGCGATAGATAAGTTCAGTCTTATCGACGTAAACCATACCATACTCCCTTAGCTTCTCAAAAGACTCTATTCCGACGGGATATTTCTGCTCTGCCATAGCCATATTATTTAGTTATCATCACAAAGTTAGTAGTTTTATACGATTAGCAAAAATAATTATAGGTTAAGTGACTATCGGTTGCGCTTAAAAAGATATGTTTGTAAATATTGGTATATAATCGGACTATATGGTGATTATGGTAAAAAATCCGTATTCTGTTTTGTGTGATTTATAAACGTTTGTTGTAAATTTGTACTCTGAATAATCAGCCATAAACCAAATCTGTTAATGAATAATAACCTAACATTCGGTCGTAATATGAAGACTATCCGGCAGATCTTAGCCGTAATAAGTATTTTGGCAGTAACCGTGCTGTTTCTCGATTTTACAGGTGTTACTCAGGCGTATATAGGCTGGATTGCAAAAATCCAGTTTCTTCCGGCCTTGCTTGCCCTGAACATATTTGTACTTATCGGTCTTGTACTGCTGACACTTATATTCGGTCGGCTTTACTGTTCGATAATCTGTCCGCTCGGTATAATGCAGGACGGCTTTGGCTGGCTTGGTAAAAGAAGCCGCAAAAACCGTTATTCCTATTCAGCTCCGAAGAATATATTACGTTATATTATGCTTGCCTTGATGGTAGTAGCCATTATCGGCGGTATCGGTGTTGTCGTAGCACTTTTCGCACCTTACAGTGCCTACGGACGTATTGCCCAGAGTCTGCTTGCACCGGTGTGGCAATGGGGTAATAATCTGTTAGCCTCATGGGCCGAGGCACACGACAGTTATGCCTTCTATAATGTCGATACATGGTTACGGGGCGGTATAGTGCTTGCGGTAGCTATAGCCACTCTCGTTATACTGGGTTTTCTTGCATGGCGCAATGGCCGTACATACTGCAATACTGTATGTCCGGTCGGAACGGTATTAGGCTTTCTGTCCCGTTTCTCTTTGCTAAGGCCTGTAATAGATACCTCTAAGTGTAACGGCTGCGGATTATGTTCCCGCAATTGTAAATCAGCTTGTATCAATAGTAAAGAACATACCATAGATTATTCACGTTGTGTGACATGTTTTGACTGTATCGACAAGTGTCACCGCGGTGCTATTTCCTACACTTTCCGACGTCCGGCTGTAGTAGTCGCTGATAGTTTGGCAAAAGAAAATGTAGACAGTTCACGCAGAGATTTTCTGACTGTTACAGCTACTATAGCAGCTACCGCTGCTGTACATGCACAGGAGAAGACTGTCGACGGAGGTCTCGCTGCAATCACTGACAAGAAGATACCTTCCAGAAAGACACGTATCGTACCGCCCGGAGCAAAGAGCATAAAGAACCTCACATCTCACTGTACTGCCTGCCAGTTATGTGTATCTGTATGTCCAAACGGAGTATTGCGTCCGTCTACAGAACTTGACTCTCTTATGCAGCCTGAATCGTCTTACGAACGTGGCTATTGCCGCCCGGAGTGTACCAAGTGTTCGGAAGTATGTCCTGCCGGGGCTATTCGGCCTATAACTATAGCTGATAAATCCTCGGTTCAGATCGGTCATGCGGTGTGGATAAAGGATAACTGTATTCCGCTTACCGATGGTGTGGCATGCGGTAATTGTGCACGTCACTGTCCGGTAGGGGCTATTACTATGGTTGCTTCTGTAGCAGATGATGAAACATCACCGAAAATTCCGGTTGTCAACACCGAACGCTGTATCGGTTGCGGTGCATGCGAAAATCTGTGTCCGTCGCGTCCTTTCAGTGCTATATATGTAGAAGGTCATGAGTGCCACCGATACATTTAATATTCCCATGGAAATGATAGAACTTACGGATATTCTTCATAAAGAAGGCTGTTCGTGTGTCATCTGTAAAGATAGCAAAATCTCCATGTTCCGTCAGCGGGGAGTAAAAGACTTGTTATATTTGCTGAAATCGGAGTCCGGCATACTTCAGGGTGCTATGATTGCTGACAAAGTAGTTGGCAAAGGGGCAGCCGCTATAATGACTCTCGGTGGAGTAGCTTCAGTCTATGCTGATGTAATCAGTGTTCCTGCTTTTGAACTTTTAGAAAAAGCACATATAGCTGTTAGTTACGGTATTAAAGTGACTAATATTATCAATCGAGCCGGAACCGGAATATGCCCTATAGAGACACTGTGTATAGACTGCAAGTCGGCTGCAGAATGTCTTCCGCGAATAGAAAACTTTGTTAATAAACAGAACAATTGAAATCAGATTACAGTGTATGCTGCTAAGTAGTGTCAAAGTATATCTGATAGCAGCTTTTTTCCGTTATCTTCTCAGAAAATAATATAATTATGACTACACTTCTTTTTATAGGCGGTCTGGGCATGAGTGAGATTCTGCTCATAGCTCTCGTTGTACTGCTATTTTTCGGAGGAAAGAAAATTCCTGAAATGATGAAAGGCCTTGGTAAAGGTGTTCGTTCTTTTAAGGCCGGTCTTAACGAACTCGAAAGTGATGTAACCGAACCGGAAGAAAAGAAAGCGGATAAATGAATGATACTGAGGAAAAGCATAATTTCTGGTGGCATCTGGATATACTGCGTACAGTACTGATACGGATTATTGTTGTCTCAGTGGTATGCGGCATTGTGGCTTTTCTGTTTAAGGAAGAGGTCTTCTCTTTTGTTTTAGCTCCGAAAGCAGACGATTTTATTACTTACAGATTTCTTGATACAATCTGTTCCAAATTCGGTTTTTCACCTGTAGGTACCTTCGATGTTCAGCTTATCAATACAGGTCTGGCACAGCAATTCATGATTCACATAAAGACCGCTTTCTGTGTCGGTATTATATGTGCCTCACCCTATATTCTGTACCAGTTGTTTTCTTTTATCGCGCCTGCTCTGTATGACAACGAGAAGAAAAATGCTGTCAGAATAGTATTCAGCGGCTATCTTATGTTTGCCTTAGGATTGGTATTTAATTACTATGTGATATTTCCACTTACTTTTCATTTCTTAGGTACATATCAGGTAGCAGGCGAGGTAGCCAACATGATTAGTCTTGACTCGTACATGAGCACTCTGATTGTAATGAGTTTGTGTATGGGTATAGTGTTCGAGATTCCTGTACTGGCATGGCTGTTCGCTAAAATCGGTCTGATTGACGCCTCAATGCTGAAGCACTATCGCCGCCATGCAATAGTAGCAATTCTTATAGTTGCCGCTGTCATTACACCGACTTCTGATGTGTTCACACTTCTTATAGTGTCCTTGCCTATGTATCTTCTCTATGAAGTAAGTATTCTGTTAGTCAGAATGACAGGACCCCGTAGAGTATATGCTACTTCTCTTCCTTCTGTATCAGTGTGAAAACTGATAGATAAATAGCACTTACTTGGCTGATACAATTATCAGGAGATAAATTATCAGATAAATCTTTTAACTGAAACCATAATGAAAGTATTAGGAATAAACGGAAGTCCCCGTAAGGGTTGGAACACACAGACACTGGTAAAGAAGGCTCTTGAAGGAGCTGCTGATGCCGGTGCCGAAACTGAACTTATTGATCTTTATGCTCAGCCGCTTAAAGGCTGTCTTGAGTGTTATGCCTGTAAACGCAAAGGAATAAAGACTGACGGTCTGTGTGCTATTCATGACAATATGCGTCCGTTACTCGAAAAAGCTCGCGAAGCAGACGTGATTATTGTAGGTTCACCTAACTATTTCGGGTATCCGACCGCAATGACTTTCGCATTTCTTGAGAGATTTCTTTTTCCGATTACTTCCTATCAGGTTGAGGACGGCAAGCAGGTGCGTGTTTTAGGTAAGCGTGTAGTACCGGCCGGTGTGATTTATACTATGAATGCCGATGAAAAGTATTACCATTTAGGTGGCTATGAGGTATCGATGGGTCGTGTCAGGGATACTCTTGAATATCTTTTAGGCTATGCCGAACAATATAATAGCTACATGACACTTCAGTTTAAGGATTATTCTGTGATGAATGCTAATATGTTCAATGGTGAGGCTCGCCATTTGCGCCATGAAACACAGTTTCCTGTAGATGAGCAGAAGTGCTATGACATGGGGAAACATCTTGTACTAAAGGCACACGAAATGAATGTAGAATAATCATAACGTCTCTATTTGTTGAGTTATGAAGGTAATCATAACATCAAATAGGCTATTAATGATAAGGAATGTCATAATATAAAGACGGAAGCCAAACTTTGATTTGGCTTCCGTCTTTATATTATGACATTCTAATACTCGTTATTTTGATATTTAAGCGAGTTCCTTCTTTGCAAGTTCGTAATCGGGTTCATTAGTTATCTGCTCGCAGAGAGAAGTAGCCTTTACTATGCCGTTTTCGTCAATAATAACGAGAGCACGTGCATAGAGGTCCTGAAGCGGACCATCCTCGATACGTACACCGTAACGGTCGCCGAACTGGCTGCGGAAACCGCTGCCTGTCATTACGTTCTCAATACCGTTAACAGAGCAGAAACGTGCGGCGGCGAAAGGAAGGTCTTTCGATACACAGATTACTTTAGTATTGGGCAGTGAAGCTGCCTCAACGTTAAACTTACGTACCGAAGCGGCACATACATCGGTGTCAAGGCTCGGGAATATGTTAAGTACTATGCGCTGACCCTTGAAATCGGCCAGTTTGATAGGCTGCAGGTCCTGACCTACGAGATCGAGTTCGGGTGCTGCAGCGCCTACTGCGGGCAACTCACCGTGTAACTTCATCTCAAGACCGTTCATAAATACTGTGTTCATGGTAACAAATATTTTATTATAATTTTTGTGCTTCCACTATAGAAGCCTCTATTAAAGAAACGGCCTGACTACCGTTATAGTTTGTATGGAAAACTGTACTTTAACAATATTTATTTACCGGTGAGTTCCTCCTGCTCTTTTGGGTAGCGGGTGCCTTCTACTGTGAATGAATCGAGGTGACGGCGTATCTCTGCAAGTTCTTCTTTCGTGAAATGAATATTGACAGCTCCGATATTGTCTTCTTATCTCTTTTTCATATTAATCGTTGTGCATCTTACGGCATTTGCCGACGATATCTCCGGAAAGTAGATCTGGTAGCTGATAAGTCAACTTTTATAGCTACTTTTGCATAAAAGTTTTTTTGCTATGAAATCTTTCATTGCTATCCTAATAGTAGGAATATTGTCTTCTCTGTCTTTTATAGTATCTGCACAGACTGATTCGCAGGGGTCATTTACAACTACTGACTATGAACGGTTTTCTGTGCTGTCTTCGGATGAGCTGTACGAAAAAGCGGCTGCTTATATTCAGAAAGACAATGTACCGGACAGTGCTTTACTTTGTTATACGATAATACTTAACCGATATGACAACGGAGAGATTGGGGATAAAGATATGTCTTATGTATCAGGCTCTCTTATAAATCTGGGATTTCTGTATCAGGATAAGTATTACGACTATTCACGAGCATACGATTATCTTTTACGTTCGCTTGAACTTGCCGAAAAACAGGGCAATGACTATGATAAACCTTATATATATCTTGGAATGGCCTCAGTACTTCAATACGTCGATTCTGACGGATCTTCGTTACCGACACCGCTCCATCTTGTAAAAAAAGCGCTTAGGGCTGCTATTGATAACAATGATCTGCACACTGTAGCTATTTCAGCTATAAATCTATGTGATCTGGCTTTCGAACGCAGTGATACATCTCTTATAGCCGATGAAATCAAGCTTACAGAAGCGTACCTAAATAAAAATAATAAAAGCGATAAAATGCTTATGCCTTACCTCAGAGCTTATCATGCTGTTTGTAAAGATGATTATAACACAGCTCTTGAAGCTTTAGATGAGGCTGCTAAGATTGATTTTTCAGATCATAGTCTCTCTGAAAAATATCGTTTTTTCACAGCACAACAGAAATATCGTGTTCTACGTATTAGTAAACGCCCAGCTGAGGCTGAACAAGTACTTAAAGAACTACTTAAAGCGTCGCAGAGTCATAATTTTCAAGAATTTACGCTATTTGCGCTTCGTGAGCTGTTTGCTTTATGCCGTGATGAAAAACGACCGGAAGTCTCAAGTGAATATGAATATCGTTATCTTCGCATGAACGATTCAATAAATAAGACAAGCAATCTCTTAAGAGTTAAAGATGTGGTGTTTGCCAATGATATCGGTCATGCCAGACGCGAAGTGACACGGCTTACCACCGAGAAGCACCTGCACCTGATTATAATACTGGCCGTTAGTCTTATTACGTTGCTTATAGCCACACTGTTGATATATTATATCCGAACACAGCGTAAACTGAAAGATTCTAATCTGGCACTATACAATCAGATTCAGGAACTTATTCATACGCGTGACGAACAGACAGCTCTGCGTGAAAATACAAAAAGCGCAGGAAAAGAGTCTGTCGTAAAACAGCCCGATGAACGTAGCAGAGAAATTTATAACAGAGTACTCGCTCTGCTTGATACATCACCCGAAATTTTCAGTCCCGATTTTTCAATAAAAACCTTAGCCGATATGATAGGAGAACCTTACTACGATGTCTCGGCTGCTATAAACAACTGCTCAGGGACCAACTTCAAAGCGTTACTTCTGAATTACCGTATACGTGAGGCGTGCCGCCGTCTGGCAGACGAAGCCAACTACGGCAATCAGACTATGGAGGCAATAGCGCTTGGGTTGGGATTTAAGTCGCGCACCTATTTCAATGCTGTATTTAAGAAACAGACCGGATTAACTCCGACTCTTTATATGGGAATCGCTCGTGAGAAGAATACCGTTTCAGAATAGCTAATAGTGTATTATTT
>CAMWKC010000019.1 GCA_947174735.1 uncultured Porphyromonadaceae bacterium | reverse complement strand
CAAGCCTGAGCTTCTCGACGAGGTACACATGCACTATTGCCCCGGCTGTAGCCAGGGTGTTATACACAAACTCTTGGCTGAGGTCATAGCCGAAATGGGCATCACCGACCGCACCGTGGGCATCTCGCCCGTAGGTTGCGCCGTATTCGCCTACAACTACATCGATGTTGACTGGGTAGAGGCCGCTCACGGCCGCGCACCTGCCGTAGCTACTGCTATAAGCCGTCTGTGGCCGCAGGATGTGGTATTTACTTATCAGGGTGACGGCGATATGTCAGCCATAGGTACAGCCGAGTCTATACATGCCGCTAACCGTGGTGAGAATATCGTTATGGTATTCGTTAACAATGCTATCTACGGTATGACAGGCGGTCAGATGGCTCCTACGACTCTGGTTGGTCAGAAAACCGCCACTACTCCTTACGGACGCCGTGTCGACCTTAACGGTCACCCGCTTGAGATCACTAACCTCATGGCTATTCTCGACGGTACATGCTATGTTACACGTCAGTCGGTACACACCGCTGCAAATGTCCGCAAGACAAAAGCCGCTCTTAAGAAAGCTTTCGAGAACGCTATCGCCAAACGCGGTACTTCTGTAGTCGAAATCGTTTCTACATGTAACTCCGGCTGGAAACTCAGCCCCGAGAAGTCGAACGAGTGGATGGTAGCCAACATGTTTGAGAAGTATCCTCTCGGTGACCTCAAGAACAACTGATTTTTAACTCTATCCTGTCTACAAACACCATGAAAGAAGAAATCATCATAGCCGGCTTCGGCGGTCAGGGCGTGCTCTCAATGGGTAAGATTCTGGCTTATTCCGGCCTTATGGACGATAAAGAGGTGACATGGATGCCTTCTTACGGTCCCGAGCAGCGCGGTGGTACAGCCAACGTAACCGTCATACTTTCGGACGAGAAGATTTCGTCGCCCGTACTTGACAAGTATGACGTCGTGATAGCTCTCAACCAGCAGAGTCTTGACAAATTTGCTCCGAAAGTAAAACCCGGCGGTATACTTATCTACGATACCAACGGTATACATAACCGTCCCACTCGCGACGATATAACCATCTATCCTATCGACGCAATGGACGCCACTCTTGAAATAGGCAATTCCAAAGCTTATAACATGGTGGTAATGGGTGCTCTTCTTGAAGCTATGCCTTACAAGCTCCCGATGGAGAATGTTATCAAGGGTCTCAAGAAATCGCTTCCCGAGCGTCACCACAAACTCATACCCCTTAACGAACAAGCTATCGAAAAGGGTCGTGAGCTTCTCAAAAAGTAATCATCGCGCATTACTAAAGTCATGATAGGGGGGTCGTTCCGAAGGCCCTCACCCCGACCGGGCTGTCTGGCTGACAGTCCGGTATTTTTATACCCCTGTTCTGTCTATTCTTCCTCGTAATAGTACGAGTAGTCGATGCCTTTCATAAATATCTCCCGGTCGTCAATCTTGTCGGTCAGCGCACCTTTCAGCAAAGACTTAATATGCGACGAATCGACCACGCTTTCGCGCATCGCCGTTAGATATTCATTCTTATCAATTCGACTCCAGTCCACACAACGTTTTAATGAACGTCTGAGCATCAGATCGAGCCAGATTCTGGTACTACGTCCGTTCCCTTCCATAAAAGGATGCACTACGTTCATCTCAACATACTTGTCTGCAATTTCATCAAGTGTGGTTTCGGGCATTCGCTCAATGGTAGGAATAATCGTAGGGAAATGAAGAGAGTTAGCAAATGTGAACCCGCCCTTCGAGATATTCTTATTCCTTATCTGTCCGGCAAATTCATATAAGCCTCCAAACAGATAGGCATGTATCTGTTGCAGACATTTCATACTACCCGGTTCAAGAGAGTTAAGCAGCCCGCTTTCAAATAAAGTGTATGCTTTCTTTCGGCTCTGCCCGTCAATAGTATTGTCGCTGTGAGTGAACCAGTCAAGGAACTTGCTCGCACGATTGTTGGGATAATGCTTGGCAAGAAGTATAACTCCTTCACTATTCAAAACATCTGCCTTGCGCTGCTTCCCATCCGGAGCCTCGAATTTGAACCCGTGAGTGGTACTCACAAGTTGAATGCCATCTTGTGCCAGCTTTCGCTTGAGCCAACGCCAATAGTTACCGGCTTTTGTATAATCCTCCTCATCGTTGATAGCACGCACTACGTCAGTAGCCGAGAACCACCAACAGTTGTTCTCGTCATCCCAAACCGCTCTCACCTCGCGATCATTGAAAAAACGTATCGACTTCTTACTCATTCCTATGGCATTTTATATTATGATATTTGGTTAGAAATAAGTTGAAATAGCTCCGCCCTCTAATCGGCAGTAAGCTACACAGATTCATTGGTAAGCCGAACCTCAATCTTGGTCTCGCCTCTCTACGTCTAAAAAAGTATTATCTTTCCGCTATCCATAACTAAAAATCATCCATCATATCATAATCGTTCTGCTCCTCATGGAAATTATTATAGGATTGGTTATGAGCCTAATCATATTTGTTGCCACCATAAGAATTAGATGAGTAGCCATGAAAATCGCTTGATTTTCTAACTGGATTATCATTATTCCCAGTATGCTGGAGGTTGCCAAACAGCCAACAAAACAAGAAGGACTCTCCAATATAATTCCAGAATTTCATAAATCTACCATTGTTTTTAGGCAATCACAATAAACACAATCTTCCCAATATTTTGGAACATACAACCATTCATATCCTGCAAGCAGTAAATGGTAAACCAATTGTATCAATAATGATCTTTTTGAATTGTTTAATCCCATGTTCTGGTATACCCTGTTTCTTTAGATAAGGAATAGTATTATTCAGTATATACTCTGAACAAAGTCTTTCGTTTGGCAATGTAGCTATTGACGCATAATCACTTCCATATTCATAGAGGAATGTGAAGACGGCATTTCTTATTAAAGGGTTTATTTCGCTCATTTGGCTATCAGAAGTAAACTCAACATGGAAGTCCTCTATCTTGTTACGAATAAAGGCAGAAATGGCTTTAGCTATTCGATTTTTATTAGTTAATAATTCTGATGCCATTGATGACAGCATATTTCTACCATTGATTTCATCTTCTTTTGTAATTCCCATATTACTTACCAACTTATTACATATTAATGAGAGTACTTTTATCCTTATAATTATGATATGAAGACGTAAGATGACTTCTTATAGCGGTATGTAATCCAACTTTAGATAAGAATGCATTTAAAGTAATATAATTAGTTTCAGAGAAATCGGGAGATACCACGATTTCAATATCTTCAAAGAAACTTGAAGGCAAACTTACTAAAATAAATTCAAAGTTATCATCCATACCAATTCCAGCTTCATATTCTTTTAGCTCCTTCTTATTAGTAGGTTTATTTTTTGAAAGCACCTTTGATATTAGCCTTACTTCGTTCGGATATGACAACGAGTTAGAGCTAATATATGGTAAATTCTTTTTCTTCTGAAGATTAGCATGTATTTCTTCAATAGAGGATTCTTGCTCCTCACTATTGAGAATTTCCAATATTTCTACTTTACAACTCTCACGACCTTCAACCGCTACCATTTCTATAGTGTTACATGGTTTTTTTTGCTTAAAGCTATTACCAAAAATACGGAATGCGAGAGGTGTAACTTGTACCTCACACGATTCCGACTTAGAAAACATATTTGTAGTATTTATACCTATTCTAACACCTGACTCTAAACTAGAAAACATCTTCCATAATCCTATCGATTCATTTTTATCTGATATCCACGAGGAAACAAATATATCTTTAAACATACGTTTGATTTCATGATCATAGGGCATGTTTTCGGGGAAAAAGCCATTATATTCGTAAAGTTCATTGAACTTATCGAGGCGTGTGAGCTTCAATCGCCGATTACTGATAATTGAAATTAACGCCGGTAATGTTGTATAATGATATATGTATGACATTCTATCAATATTGTTTTGAATTTAGCACATATTCACAATCGTGATTCAGCTACATGGGTTTTATCATTGACTCGATGAAGGTAATCTCGTCATTGGAAAGGTTGTATTTTGCATAGAGTTGAGCATCAATTTCCTCAACGCTCTTATTCCAATCAATGTCGCTGTTCTCTGTGAAATCTTGCATCGGCACGAATCGATAGACCTTACTCATAGCATGCTGAGATACTTTTGATGCACTCACCAAAACTCTCAAAAAACGTGTTTGGATGTATTTTAGAAAGTTTTTTGCCTCTGATTCAGTATCAAAGGCGGCATACAAATATGACTGTGAGCAAACAGAGTTGGACGGAGAAAATACAGGTTGTCCTAATATTTGATGTGGGAATGATTCTCCGGCACCATATGCTCCGGGAATGAGAACTTTAGGTTTTTCTATGTCTTGAATATTCTTTCTTATATCTCTTCTTGAGACAAAAGCAGTACACCTACCATTCTTCTTTATAAGATGCAAAAGAGTATCGTGATCTTTGCTTGTGGTGTTGTAAATAGCAAATGGCGTTTTTGAACTTTGTGCTGGATTTGTAGGAATACCAAAAGGTGTATCGGCTGAAATCAATCCTTCAATAGTATCATTTGTTTTAGATAATACTTTTGAAACGATTTCTGCCAGTTGCGGTTCTCTAATAAGAACATCGAATTCTCCAAGATTACGGTTGTTTGAAAATACCTTACCATCTCTGATTAAAGAGTATTTGCACTCCCCATTGTATGCAGGAGAATATATAAAATAGCAGCAACCTCCCTTTATTTCTGCATCCGGGAACAAGTCTTTTGCATTTGAAAACGCAATTAATCTGGATGTATGATTGGAAGTCAGCATAGTATGGCGGAAGTCCCCTATGAGATTCTCTCGTCCACCAGTAAACCAACGCGATGGAATTACCATAGAGGTATAACGAGGATTAACCTCGAATGAAAATTGACAAAATTCCTGATATATGGAAGCATCGTTAGTGCCGCCACTACCTCCGCGGTCTTGATATGGGGGATTGCCAATTATAGCTGCGAAGTTCATATCTGTTATAACTTTCGGTATTATGTAGTTCTTATTATTGTCTTTTTTTATTAAATCGTAACTCGTAAATGCATCGAAAATATGATCAATAGGCAACGAAAGTAGTTTATATACTTTTCTGGTAAACTCGTATGCCAGCCACGAAGTACACACCGAATAAATCTTATCCGATGCCTCTATACCGTACCGTTTTAAAAGAGCAATAGTAAACTCCCCTTGTTTGGAGGCAATATCCAGTACCGGTCCATATGAAAAAACATCTTCGGTAAGGAGTTTTACCACATCGTCGGCTACATTCAAAGGAGTTACTATCTCTGAGTCGGACATACGACCAAATTTGCGCATGGCAATTCCTACTCGCTTAATGGGCGTTAAACTTTCATCTCGCATCAAATCATTGACATTCTCGATTTTATAATCGAATTTCTGCAAAACGAAAGGATTACTTTTTCTCTGAACGAGATTGAGAATGTCTATATTAAGACCAAGATTGTGTGCAATACGACGATTATCCTTTGTTGTGGGAATCACTGCGATAACATCTTCAAGTGATTTTACGATTGATTCCGTCAAAAATGCAAAGAAGAGTATGCGCGCGTAATAAGCTGCCAATCTTTTATCGAGGTTATCATTCTCTATTGTTTCAGTTGGTTGCTTTGAATTTGAAGAAGGTTTGTCGTTTTGTTCGTGATCTTCTTTGGAAATATCCACATCTTGACCATTTGGGGTATCTATGTCATTACCTTCGCCCTCAGTTGGCTTTATCTGCAATCCATTTTTAGCATTGATAGGCTCAATTGTTCGAAGTATAGCTGCCAAAGCGTCATCTTCCAGCAAATCATTGTCAGTTGGAATCTCTACTGCATCATCCAAAATGCTGCGTGTGCGTGAGTATTCACGCACAGCATCGGTAATATTGGTTGGTGTAACCTGCTGCAACTTGTTTTTATTCAGAATAATAATCGGCGAAATCTCCAGTTCTTTTGCAATACGTTCCTTTAGTCGCGAATTGCCCTGTACTTCCGTATTGACATTGTAAAACTGCGATTTCAGTTCTTGCAAAACGAACATTCGATTTGGGTTGAAATCTACAAGCAAAGTTTGCGGTTTCATATTGTACTTTATGGTCTTACCGCTTTCATCCTTGAATGTAGTAACATATTGATTCTGCAAACGGAAGATTGCTTGGTCGTATTCTTGAGGAGAAGCTGTACCTTTGAGATAAAGCATCGTGTCCCACTGTGGCACAGTTGTACCGGTTAGCATCCGATTTACGGTCAAAGTAATCGTCTTCTTATTTTTGTTCTCACACTCTTTGATAGCCCGCTTGACATCGTCCGTTGATTTATATGTGCGTTCACCGTCGAATCCGGCAATATTGATTATCTCATAATCACCTAGATTCTTAAACCGATCTCGATTACTTTGTATCAAAGCTGACATTGCATCGCAAGAAGCCCTGAATGGGAGTACGCAGACAATATGGCGACACATTTTGCCATCCTTTATTTTGTCATAATCAAGGAATCCAAGTAAATTTTCATCCTCTTTAGTCCCATCAATAACCTCCAATAAATCGAGTATCTCAGCTTCATGCTTGAATAAGCGGTGACTACCGTCTGTTTGAGTAGACATTGAAAGTGGACGGAACAGTTCTGAGAAGGCATAAGTTATACCATCCTTACGCATCCGCTCCATCTTTTTGCGCGACGACTCATTTGGATTGAAGGCAAAGCGAATCATTTGCGGAAACCCGAAGTAAGGATTTTCCCACTCATCACAGTCATCTTCCTTTAGGTGTTCGTCGTTCCACTGCTGCTGCGCTTCAATAATATCAGTAAACTGTACAAAAGCAATAATATCTTCTTTTTGGAACTCATCGCTCATCAAAATGCGGTATGGTGTCCCCGACAAGTGAAGTTGAATTTTTGCATTCAGCGTTTTAACAGCATCTTCAACGCGGTCAAGTGTCTCAAAGTCGTCAAATTCTTTTAGTTCCTTATTTATTTCTGATTTACTGAGTTGTTGCGTGCGCAACACTTTGCCATAAGATTCTCCACGAGCCCCGAAATGAGTCTCGTCAATGATAAGTAGGTCTATCTGACGGTCAAATACCTCTTTATGCTTCTCTTTTATATCTTCACCTTGCAAATCTTGCAAGGTCAAGAACAAAACAATCCTCTTATCCGAGTTAGCAAGGGTATTGGCAACAATATTCTCATTGCGTTTTAAAGCTTCACTGTCAAGAAAGTGGTAATCTTCAAAATATTTGTGGCTCTCAACTGTCTTTTTCCACTCATCTTTTACATCGGCTTTGGCGGAGACTATGACTACAAAACGGGCATTAATTTCCTTAGCACAGCATATTGATGTAAAAGACTTGCCAAAACGCATAACGGCATAGAGTAACAGATTGGTACGCCCGGCTTCAACTGCGACTTTAAAATTATCAATTGCCTGCTGTTGATTATCGCGCGGAGCAAAATCTTCTATTCTTTCATAAGTGAATGTCTGCGATAGATGGTCGGGAGAATACAACGGATATTTGCAGCTCTTTTCTTGTGCGCTTTGAATAATATCCTTAATAGCATCCTTCACATCTTCGGCCGTTGCATCTTTGAAAAACTCACGAGAGTAATAAGGTAAATTTTTAATAGTCTGCGGTTGCAAACGTTGACACCCTTTCTCTTGTTCTAAGTAAGTATGCACAGCATAATCCCTAAAGATAGTATCAGCGTCAATCTGCGCAGAATGTTCGTATTGTTGAATCAGATTCGGGAAAATCTTCCTCCACTCGTCCAATCGCACACGCACACTGCGCGATGTATCTCCCACTTTCAGATAGTTAGGAACCGTCTCTGTTGAAAAAGCATATATGTATGGCTCAACACGACCAACAATTATGTTGTCAAGTATTGTTGTGTCTATTTTTGATAATCTACCTTTCATATTACTTTTGTTTAAGCAAAGATACAAAGGTTAAAACTTTATTCTCTTTCCAGTCTTTAATTAATGCGTACTTACCTGTGTGGGAGTGTATATCTTTATTCTTGCATCCCGGACAATCAAACAAAGTTAGTTCTTCCTGCTCCCCTAAGTCTTCAAGACTGAAAAGGGATGATGGCTCATTTTTTAATTTAGGTAATTTAACGCAACTATTAGGAATTACCCCTTTGAGACCATCCATCTGCCAAAGGTTCCAGGAGATGATGTCTGCAATATGCTGTAATGATTTCAACACTGGGTCTTTCCCAAACTTAGCATAGTAATAATCAATAAAGGTATATAGCAATGCTTCACGTGCGAGTACAAGGTTATCACCTTGCCATTCATATCCGTAAATACTCATATATGCGGCTTGCGCAGCTTTGAGCCATTCGGTGGAAGTAGATGTATTCTCACCGACGATACGGAGTTTGCGGTCAAGTAGTCCGATACGACGTTCCACCGGAATAGGCTCGCCTGTTACGGTGTCGTAGCGGCTCACAAGATATGGTGCCTCACCGCAGGTGATTTCAAGACGATTTTCATTTATATAGTCACGCCATGTTTTGCCTTCCGGGAAAACGACAGGCTTTGTATTGACTACCCAAGAGTGGGAGCCATGATTGTCAACCTCGATATTGAAAACGCCTTCACGACCGAACCATGCGTTATCTACAAGGTTATTCTGCTTGTTGCATATCCACGACGGAGTGAACACCTCCGCCATTTCGCGGCTGCGTTGTTGCTGTTGTTCACGCGATTTGATGGCTCGCGGCACAATCACATTGCCATTGGATCCTGTAATGGCTTCAATGGTAATTTGGTCACCATATTGATAGCCTTTTCCACGGTCGGCATAATTATCAGTTGCCCAGAAAATATTGACTTGACACTTATCAGTGCTCAAAGTGTGATCCTTGAGCAGAGTGTTAAGCAATTCTGGCGAAAGCTCGAAAATGTCATTTTCTTTTATGTCAACCAAAGGGTCTATCATATTATACAAGAAAACATCCATGTAGCATCTGAAGGCCGACCAAAGCCTGTAACGACTACGAGGATGTTCTAAAAGTTCTCGGCTCTTGCCGTATATCTTTTTGTTTCTGACTGGTCATTTTCAGATAAGCGTTACTTAGTTGTAAAATTAGTAAATTTTTCTGAGATTACTGCTATAAACCAGTCGGAAAATTTGAGTTCAGAGTGCTGACTAAAGGGAGGTTGAGTATTTTCTTTTTCTGTGTGTGCTTTGTCGCTCTTAGCCTGAGGTTGGAGTATTACCTTTGGATGGAGAAGATTGGATATGGATGTGACTGATACTATTCAATTGGTTATGCTACTTATCAAGTAGACTGCAAACATAGCTAAGAAAAGAAATGCTAAAAATGGCAAAATACCCTCGATCTTAATACCTTTCAGGTTCTTTAAACCGCTGAGAATACTTTTAAATCCCGTATCTTGCTTTTGACTATAAAAGTTGATTGCCCAGAGGCAGAAATCTTGACTCAACCTTTCTTCTATGGATTTTAAGCGGCTTTTAAGAGAACTCTTGTAAGCGGTGAATGTTATCGCTGATAGAAATCTTTGTTCGGGTGATTTACGGAAGTTCTCGAATTCCTGTCTGTCGGCGAACATTGTCGGTAGCTGCTCATTATTAGTTCGGATTACATTGTCACAAACTCGCTTGACTGCTAAAAGTAGGTTTTCGGTACTACTCCTTTCTCGCTGGGGTTCTAAGGATTTTTGCAGAATGCCTGCAAGACTTTGAGAGTCTCTATCTCCTTTTGCTGTCTGACAACATTTGAATGTGATCGTCGATGCGTTCCCAACGACGTCCGCGCCGTCCGACTTCATACTCACAGTTATCGCCACGTCTGTTTGCAGCTTTCGGAGATGAGGCAGCAAGACTTGTCAGGATTTCGATATAACGGACTACAGGAATAAAGGTAACGTTGCGCTGCTTGATACCTCTCGGCTGGGCCGCAATAGAACGCTTGGTGTCTATGCTGCCAAACTGTTTACATAGATTGCCGTAAGAGAAGCGTCTATGTAGACTGAGTTTGGAGCCGGAAATGCAGAAACCGTTATGTTCGTACGCCACACCCTGGATGTGTCCGATATTGTTGTCGGTGTAGAAGGAAAGGATTATTCCATCCTGTGTAAACAACTGTACAAAGGTATTTCAGTCATTGGACTGCGATAGACGATTGAGTACCAGTTGACGGATAAGTAATTTTTCAGCATCATATTTTCGCAGACGGTCAGGGTTGATTTCTTGGGGCTGCCTATTACCGAAGGTCAAAAATATGACGTTGTTTTATTTTGCGACAAGCAGCTTCGTTGCGTCTGCGCTCGTTACTGTCAGAGATGACAGAACCGTCATTAGCAATGCGATTGAAAAAGAGATGACAATGCGGATGCTGCTTATCAAAGTACCGAGCGATCAAATATTGTGTGTGCTCAGATTGGACACCCATTTGATTATTGTTTTCTCACAAAAAAAACACATTATTTGTTGATGGCTTGCATGATAGCGGCAATTTCCTCGGTTGACATTCCTTTCAGCATATCAATAACCTTCTCTTTTTTATCTTTTGGTCTTCCGGCACTCCCGAAGAGATTTATCAGGGCGCTATATGTGGGCTAAGTATCAAAATTACCCCTATATCGTTACGTAGTAGCAAGATTGCTATGCGCTAACAGTTCTTTTATAACTCTACCCTCCTGCTATTTCTTAATTTGTGAGGTTCAACGAAAATTTTTTCAACTTTCTTAAAACCTTTTTTCTCTCCGCAATGTTATAAGTACAGAAAATCGTTTCATGATGTTAGGTTAGTTAGAAAGTATTATGGAAAACACAACACAAGGCGCCAATCCGTGAGGACAGGCGCCTTGAGCATTTTTATACTATATGTTTTATAATTCTTTTTGCTTTATTCTGACTTTATAGATGGAACTAACAGGAACAACACTGAACGGCTCGCTACGCTCGCCTGCGGCACCCGTGGCACGTTTTGACACAGAACAACACAGGAACTGAAACACAGAACAACACAAGAACTGAAATACAGGATAATTCGGGAACTTTTTAATTTATTCCTTACAAAAGTTGACTTTTAATCCGCTTCTCACAGAAGCTGACTTTTTAGTTATCCCTTAACGAAGTTGACCTTTAAGTTCTGTGTTGTTCTGTGTTTCAGTTCCTGTGTTGTTCTGTGTCAAAGACGGGGCAGTAGTGCCGCAGGCGAGCGTAGCGAGCCGTTCGGTGTCGTTCCTGTTAGTTGTAACCTTTGTAAAAGTTATTGTAAACTCCGTATAACTTATAGAAATCTATTGCAAGGTAATAATATGGGGGGATACGGTTGTTAAGAATATAGAAACATATAAAAACTATATATTATGCCGAAACAAGTCAAAGCCAAGAAATCGTTAGGACAGCATTTTCTTACCGATTTAGGTGTCGCCCGTCGTATCGCTGATACTATCGCTGAAGTCAATCTACCGTTGTCAGCCTCACAATGGGGTGAAATTCCGATACTCGAGATAGGTCCCGGTATGGGGGTATTGTCACAGTTTCTGCTTGAGACTAACCGTTTGCTTAAATGCGTCGAGCTCGATGCAGAAAGCGTACAGTATCTGTCGAAGGCTTATCCGGCTCTTGATGTTATAGAAGGTGACTTCCTGAAGATGAATCTCGATGATATATATGAAGGTCAGTTTGCCCTGATAGGTAATTATCCTTATAATATATCTTCACAGATATTTTTTAAGGTTCTTGATTATAAAGAGAAAATACCTGTGGTAGCAGGTATGCTGCAGAAAGAGGTAGCTCAACGTATCTGCGCCAAACCGGGAGGTAAGGTGTATGGCATACTGTCAGTATTGTTACAGGCCTGGTATGACTGCGAATATCTGTTTAATGTCGGGCCGCAGGTATTCTCACCGGCTCCGAAGGTAGAGAGCGGCGTACTGCGCCTCACACGTAATTCGCGCACATCGCTTGGCTGTGATGAACGTCTGTTCAAGACTGTGGTTAAGACAGCCTTCGGGCAGCGTCGTAAGACTCTGCGTAATTCGTTGGCCGGACTTATACCTGCCGGCAGTCCGATACTTCAGTCCGAACTTATGACGCTGCGTCCTGAACGTCTCGGAGTCGAACAGTTTGTAGAGCTTGCCAAAGCTGTGCGTCCGGATGCTCCGGAACCTGTAATACCCGTTGACGGAGATATACCGGTTGAAGGTGAAATATTATGAGAGAAGCACAGCAGGCGGTAGACCGCTGGATACGCGAAGTAGGTGGCGGCTACTTTTCCGAACTCACTAATATGGTGCTCCTTACTGAAGAAGTAGGTGAGTTAGCTCGTGTTATAGCAAGGACTTACGGCGACCAGATAGCTAAAAAGGGTGATTTGAAACATTCATTAAGTGAAGAGCTTGCTGATGTGCTGTGGGTAGTGCTTTGTCTGGCCAATCAGACAGGAACAGACCTTCAGAGTGCGCTTGAAGAGTCTTTGCGGAAGAAAACAGTTCGTGATAAGGACCGTTTTGCCGAACGTCGTAGTCAGGATTCAGAAACTGAGTAAATATAAATCGGGCCGGCTTCATGAAACCGGCCCGATTTATATTATATTGTTTGTTCTGTCTGTTACTTACATCAGCATGCTGACAAGTGTAAATACCCAATGTGCCACTATCGCAGCCACAAGACCGCCGATAGTGTGAGCACCTATAGCTTTCGGGGTAAGGTCACGATAACCCATGGAGTCGAGCATGGCGGTGTGGGTACTCAGGTAACCGCTCCAGCACATGCCTATAGCCGTAAACACAGCTATAGCATTACCGTCAATCCAGCCCTGGCTCATGAAGTTGGGTATCAGTCCGAGCGCTGCACCTACAGCACCGAGCGCTGTAATGGGGAATGCCACAAGATGAGGGTCGTTAAAGCCGAAAAGTATATAGAATACAAGGTCAATCTTCTGTGCCAGCCACGGTAACAACTCGATACCTTCGTAAGCAGCTCCTGTATAAGCTCCGCTCTCCGATGCACCGAAAGTCAGTATCATAACAAGGGTAGAGATAATAAGCACACCCGGAATAATGGCAATACCGACATCGACACCGCTTCGGCCGCCGTCAAGCAGTGAATTAAGTACACGTATAAATACCGACTTTTCTTCCGTCGGACGCTGGTCCGCCTCTATAGTTTCAGCCTCGGTTACGAGTTCATCACGATAACGGGGATAGCTACGTATGATGAACCGCTGCATAAGTCGTGTGGAAACAACACAGCCGCAGAAGGCACCGAACAGACCTACAAGAGGAGCAACAAAAAAGCCCTGACCGATCATAAAGACCATTACAAGCAGGCCCATACCGAAGGCTGTACCGAAATTAGTGAGCGATATGTACTGATATTTCTTAAAATACTGGCTGAAACGTTTATCCTGTGAAAGAGAAATAATAGCAGGATTATCACTGAGGAATGTCATGACCGCACCAAGAGACGCAACACCGGGCAGATTAAACAACGGACGCATCAACGGACGTAGCAGTATCTCAAGCAGGCGTACTACGCCGAACTCCACGAACAGGCGTCCTATAGCTCCGGTTACAACACAGATACCCATCAGGTAAAATACGGTATTAAGCAATAAGTCGTGCGCTGTGTGCATGATAGTGTTAAGCATGTTGCTGACACCCATGATATGGCCCAGATACCAGAACAGGGCTGTGACACACAACAGACATGGCACACCGGGCGGAATAAAGCGTGCAAGTGTCTTTTTTTTCTTTTTGCTGTCCTCTATATCAGAGGAGACTTCATACGATTCAATGTTTTTTTCCATGATGTTCAGGTTAGGTAGTATTCTTATAATTTTGTAGGCTCCCAGCGGTAAAGACGATCGCTGGTACGTATTTTCTGAGGTACAGGCATAGAGAACAGGTCTCCTTTGTTGACAGTCTGCACCGGTTGCAAATCAACCCGGAGTTCACTGACTGTAAATATGAGCGCTCCGGTAGTGGGACCGGTGATTACCACTTCATCACCCACACTTAGTGAGCCGGCTTCAAGACGGAACTCGCCGACACCGATATTAGGGAAATAACGCAGTATTTTGGCTACATATACCTTGACACGTGTGGCGGAGGAGCCGTATTTGGCACTCCATTCGCCCAGACGCTGTCCGAGGTAGTAGCCGTCCCAGAAACCACGGTTAAATACACGAGCCAGACGTTCGTCCCAGACGGCTATGCGTTCAGGTGTGTAGGTACCTTCGCATATCGCTGTCAGAGCTTCTGAATAGGCTTCGACTGTCTCACGTACATATTCAGGTCCGCGGGCACGTCCTTCAATCTTAAAGACACTCACTCCGGCTTCGACCATACGGTTGAGGAAATGTATTGTCTTAAGATCTTTGGGGCTCATTATATATTTGTTGTCAATGGCAAGCTGTTCACCGGTCTCGTTGTCGGTGACAGTATAGGAGCGGCGGCATATCTGATTGCAGGCACCACGGTTGGCCGATGAATTCATCTGATGCAGGCTCATGTAGCATTTACCGCTTACAGCCATACACAGTGCACCGTGACAGAACATTTCCAGACGTATCAGCTCGCCGTGCGGTCCGCGTATATCGTCGGCTATGATACGACGGTGTATTTCGGCTACCTGTTCCATATTGAGCTCACGGGCGAGTACCATAACATCAGCCCACTGGCTATAAAAACGTACAGCTTCGATATTGGTAATATTGACCTGTGTCGATATGTGTACCTCCTGGTCTATGGAACGTGCGTAGAGTATAGCGGCCATGTCGGAAGCTATTATGGCTGTGACACCGGCCGCGTGAGCACGGTCGATGATAGTACGCATAAGCTCCATATCATTATCGTAAATAATGGTGTTGACCGTAAGATACGTCTTCACTCCGCAGGCGCGACATTGTGCCACAATGTCAGCCATATCGTCGGCAGTGAAGTTGGCGCTTGAACGCGAGCGCATATTGAGGCCTTCGATACCGAAGTAAACGGCGTCGGCACCTGCCTGCAGCGCTGCCGCAAGACTGTCAAAGCTGCCGACAGGAGCCATTATCTCGAATTGCTTGCGTGTCATCTGAGTGTGTTGCTTGATAGGGGTTTGGTAGCTGTATAGATAGTGACAGCTCCGAAAGTAAGTGATTTCCATACGGTCTGCCGTAGACCGGCACGCTCCATAAGTGCGGTCATATCGTTGCGCTGCGGAGCTGCGGCAATACTTTCGGGCAGATAAGTGTAAGCACGTGAATCGCCGCTGACAATACGGCCGACAAGAGGTATGAGGTGATGTGAGTAAAGATTGTAACCTGCCAGACACAACTTATTTTCCGGTTGTGACAGTTCCACTACACAGAGTACTCCGCCGGGACGTAGCACACGGGCCATCTCGGAGTAGCCTTGTTCGAGACGCTCGAAATTACGCACGCCGTAAGCTACTGTAATAAGGTCGAAAGTGTTGGCCTGCCAGCGTAAGTCAAGACAGTCGCCGGTCTCGAAATCTATGCGGTTCTTATCTTGACGTTCTGCAAGTTTATGTCGGGCGACATTAAGCATTCCTGTCGAAAGGTCGATACCGGTGATATGCGCCTTCGGATAGCGGTGTGCCAGCTCGAAAGCTACATCACCGGTGCCTGTAGCGACATCAAGTACTTCGGCCAGGGCTTTCATACCGTTTCGGCGCAAAGCTTCGTCTGCCATATCGAGAGCACGGTCGCGCCAGCGCCGGTGCAGTCCGAAAGTCATGGCTGTATTCATGAAGTCGTAGGCCGGAGCTATGGAGTCAAACATCTCCTGCACCTGCTCATGCTTGTCACGGTCATCACCA
>CAMWKC010000018.1 GCA_947174735.1 uncultured Porphyromonadaceae bacterium | reverse complement strand
TTTCCGGACTATGTGTATTTATCCCGGTACGGTGTTATTTTACTTCCCAGCTCTCACTGGTGCGAAGTATCATGTCGCGCAGATTGGCGTAATTTTTGCGGTGCTTCACTTCATCGACCTGACGCGATACGGCCTGGTCGTAGGTTTCAGTATTCACATCGCGTATAACACCTATAGCCATAGGCAGACGATGGCCATCCATCATGGCAAGCTGCATTTGCAGATAATAGTCCTCGGCATGAGCGTCGTGTACGAGAACATCATCCAGTGTATAACCGTCTTCACCTATTACCACCGCTTTCAGACCAAAGCCATCCTGTACGATACCCTTCTCGTTATTCTTGCCAAAGAGCATTTTCTCGCCGTGGCGCAGATGTATAGTATGGTCGGCACGCTGTTCCTTGTCACTCATGAAGGAGTGTATGCCATTGTTGAAGATAACACAGTTCTGCAGTACTTCTACTACCGATGCACCTTTATGACTTGCGGCAGCCACCATTACTTCCTGTGTTGTATCGAGTGCGATATCAAAGCTGCGGGCAAAGAAATTACCACGTGCACCGAAGCACAATTCTGCAGGTACGAATGGATCTTCCGTAGTGCCGTAGGGGCTCGATTTCGACACTGTACCGCGCTCGGAGGTAGGAGAGTACTGACCTTTGGTCAGACCGTATATCTTGTTATTGAAGAGCAGTATGTTGATGTCTATGTTACGGCGCAGAGCGTGTATAAAGTGGTTACCACCTATGGCGAGACCGTCGCCGTCACCTGAAATCTGCCATACTGTCAGGTCCGGACGTGCAGTCTTGACACCTGTGGCTATTGCGGCAGCACGACCATGAATAGTGTGCATACCATAAGTATTCATATAATAAGGCAGACGTGAGCTGCAGCCTATGCCGCTGACTACGACTGTATCCTTAGGAGCCACACCCAGACGGGCCATGGCCTTATGCAGCACGTTGAGAATAGCGTGATCGCCGCAGCCTGGACACCAGCGTGCTGTCTGGCTGTTCTTGTAGTCGGCCGCTGTATATTGGGGATTGTTTGTCTGTTCGGTTGCCATTGTCTTATGCCTTGAGATGATTCTTGACTCCTTCCACTATCTCACTCACCATGAAGGGCTGGCCCTCCACCTTATTTATACGCAATATCTCTTTGCCGGGCAGATGCATTTGCAGATAGTCGGCAAACATACCTGTATTAAGCTCAGCCACTATGATATTCTTGTAGCCGCGCAGCATCTCCAATGCGTTCTTGGGCAGAGGATTTATATAACGGAACTGTGCGAAAGCCACCGGCGTGCCGCTGGCATTGAGTTCTTCGGCTGCTGTGAAGAGGTGACCGTATGTACCGCCCCAGCCTACAAGAATTGTATCCGATGAGGTATCACCGGCAACATTGATTTCAGGTATGCTGTCAGCTATACGGGCTATCTTCTCGCGACGTGTCTTTACCATAAGTTCATGGTTGGCACCGTCAGTAGAGATAACCGAAGTCTTATAATCTTTCTCCAGACCTCCTACGCGGTGCATGGCTTTGTCAAGACCGGGTACAGCCCAGTAGCGTACCAGAGTCTCCTCGTCGCGGTCAAACGGACGCCAGCCTTTCTTCAGCATTTCAGGAGTTACGTAATTAGGATGTATCTCAGGATAATCACTCTCCTCAGGCACACGCCAGGCCGACGAACCATTGGCTATGAAGGCATCGGTAAGCAGAATAACCGGTGTCATGTGCTCGATGGCTATACGTGCGGCTTCAAAGGCCATTGTGAAACAGTCTGTCGGACTTGCGGCAGCCACAACGCACAGAGGAGACTCTCCGTTACGGCCGTAGAGAGCCTGCATAAGGTCGGTCTGTTCGGTCTTAGTGGGCAGACCTGTCGACGGACCGCCGCGCTGTACATCGACAAGCACTAACGGAAGTTCGGCCATAACAGCCAGACCGAGAGCTTCACCCTTAAGAGCCAGACCCGGACCGGAAGTAGATGTCACAGCTAAATGTCCGGCATAACTTGCTCCTATAGCCGAGCAAATGCCTGCTATCTCGTCTTCCATCTGACATGCTTTCACTCCGAGGTCTTTGCGTTTGGCTAACTCATGCAGTATATCGGTAGCCGGAGTAATGGGGTAGGAACCTAAGAACAGCGGACGACCGCTCTTTTCCGAAGCCATTATTAAGCCCCAGGCAGTAGCTGTATTGCCATTTACGTCAACGTATGTGCCGGGCTCGGCCTGCGCTGTCTCTATACGGTAAGTAGGCATTGAGCTGTGTGTATTGTGGCCGTAATCCCAACCTGCCTGTACTACCTTGGCGTTAGCTTCGTAGATAGCGGGTTTTTTGGCGAATTTAGCCTGTAGCTTATGCAGCACGCTCTCTACCGGACGGTCAAAGAGCCAGCATACTATACCGAGAGCCAGCATATTTTTGCACTTGGCTATAGCTTTTGCGTCCATACCGCTATCGGCTAAAGTGCTTTTGAGCAAAGTACTCATAGGCACAAGCATGACGCGTTTAGTATCTATGCCGAGTTCAGCTATGGGGTCGTCTGTCTTATACTCAGCCTTCTTAAGATCGGCCGGACGGAACGAATCGGAATCACAGATAATAATACCTGTAGGCTTGAGATACTTCAGGTTTGTTTTGAGAGCCGCCGGGTTCATAGCCACCAGTACGTCGGCAGCGTCACCGGGAGTATATACTCCCTTACCTATACTTACCTGGAAGCCTGATACACCGCTCAGCGAGCCTTGCGGAGCACGTATCTCAGCCGGATAGTCGGGGAAAGTGGAGATCTCGTTGCCTTCACCGGCTGATACATTCGAGAAGATGTTGCCTGCAAGCTGCATGCCATCTCCCGAGTCACCCGAGAATCTTACCACTACCTTGTCGAGTGTTTTGATGTTGGTTGTCTGTAGCATTGATTTAAGGATATGATGTGAGTGTTTTGGTATGTCTATGCAGCCGTACTCTGCAAGCCTCTGTCAAGACTATAAGGCCCGCAGAGTACGTGTTGTGGCTGCAAAGTTAACAATTTATTCTTAGAGTGTATTTCATATAGTGTATTTAGTGCTGACTATATTTCGTTTTATCAGCGCACAATCACTTTGGCATGATGACGGGCAGGTGTTACCACTACATATACACCGGGATTCAGACTTACATTACTTACACGACGTCCGTTAAGGTCAAATACCACACTGCCGGCAGGCGCTGTTATATCACGTCCTGTGACATAAATTTCAGGCTGTATTCCGAAGCCATCCACGTGTCCTGTGGGGTCGGTAAGACGATACAGACTTACACCTTCCTGATTGCTTGTATAGTTGACAAAGCGCGGTGAACTCTGGTTATACTGCAGGCGTCCTAACGTATCACCATAATCTATCACGGCCACACCGTCTTCGCTTATACTGATATTGGCAGCGAGTCCGTCGTCAGACAGGCGCAGAGCTTTGGCAGCGGTCGGTTCTATGCACCCTTGGAGTTCACCGTAGATATCACTTAACTGCAGCACATAGCCGTCACCGTTATCAAGCAAATGTACTATACCTGTACCCTCAGGCAAAGAGTAGATTCGGCCCTCGCTGTCGGGAGCAACATTGCCCGCTACAGGCATTACTTTACCGCCGTTGTTATTATCACCCATAACAGCCAGAGAAGTTGAAGCCACTACTATATAAGTATCCTCTGTTGTTAGCTCTGTGTCAGAAGTTGTAAGAGTCCACTCGGCTTTGGTGAGGTCAGTAAGCTGCGGGTCTTTAGCCGTAAGTGTCAGAGTCGACAGACCGCTGTAATAATCACGTCCGTCTGTTTCGGCTACAGCGTAGGCTGAGATGAGAAGCTGTTCTCCGTTAGATTCCGCTGCCGGTACATCTACAATGCCTCCCTGGCAAAGAGAGTAGTCGCCGCCGTCAACTGATACGTATATATCACCTGATGTGCCCCCAACATGTATTGCTGTTGCATTCCACCAGCGTGTGGTATAGGTATTGACCGCTACAAGTTCGCAGTTTTCAAATACAGGAGCGGCAGGACGGTCAACGATTGTCGGGTTCTGTACATCATAATAGCTGAAAGGTACTTCTGTGCGGCTACCCCAGATATAATCGGCAAGGTCGGGTATGTCGATAAAAGGATTACGATTGCCTTGAATAGCATACACAGCTTCGTTGCGTACCTGTTCACGTGAGTCCACGGGGTCTGCCTCAGCCCACTGCAAAAGCAGGTCGTATGCCCACGGCCGCAATGTCGGGTAAGCTGTACCGTCGTACATATAATTTTTATCGGTTTCTTCCAGCCAGGGTATATCATCATATATGGTAAATACATAGAAGTAGGCGCGGGCAAAGTCTCCTTTGTATTCATCAGCCGGTTCGAACACTATATCGGAACCACCTCCCTGACCTGTCACCGGAGTACCTATACTTGTAATACCGTTAGTCCATGTAGGTGTGCCATCTATCTGGCCTAAAGGGTGATTGCTCTTTCGGTTATTAGCGTCGGCATTCGAGGGATTAAGATGATAAAGATCTTTATAGGCATCATTCTTTATTCCTCCCCACCACGAATTAGGGACACTGTGTTCGATATTCATGCCGGCATGACCTGAAGCAACCCACACTATAACGTTGCTATACATGTCGAACCATGCTTCGCGCCCATCAACTATGCGTATGTCGGTGGTTTTGAAGGCTTCCCATGTGGCATCGCCGTAGGCTACAGCTTCATGTGTGTAAGCTACTTTTTTTGCAGCTTCTTTAAGGTCAGCACCTGAAGCACCGTTGAGAGAGTCATAATAACCTTCCGGAATAGCGGCTGCTGCACCGAACGCAGTCAGAGCAGCCGCTAATGTCATAAATGATTTCATGATTAGTGAGAGTATTATTGATTATTTGATTTAGACTTAATATGTTACTACGATTTTTATTGGTCTGACGGCCTGGTTACAGGTAATAATATATATACCTGCCGATAGAATAAAGCTTTCTCCGCTGCTGACACGCTCACGGCTTATAACAAGGTTTCCCATAAGGTCATAGACACGCAAACCAGTGTTGTCGCCCTGGCTCATTATCATGAATCCGCTGGGTTGTACCCCTATTGCAAAAGGTACTGTGCCGTTATTGAAGCTGATGCCTGCGTCGGCGGCAACTGTTATAGTATTTGACTGATCTGATAGACACCCTAATCGTGAGGCACATACCGTATAGGTCTCTGTGATTTCCGGGTCGCGGTCATCTATTTCAAGCGAGCAGCCGGCGGCAGTCAGCTGTGTGCCTTCTGTACCTTCCTGTGTATAACGTACACGGTTGATTACATAATAGTCTACCACTTCGACTACCGAGGTCCAGTTAGCGGTATAGCCTGTGTCAGTCACATTTGTCGCAGGCAAAGCTTCCGGTGCTGACAGTTCCGGTATCGGGAAGGCCTGGCCTGTGAGTGTTATAGCAATACTTTCGCCGTCCGGAAGACCGCCGTCATACAGAATCAGGCGTGCTGTATGATTACCTGTTTCGGTAGGCGTGTAGGTTACATAAAGCAGATAGTCACCTTTATTCAGTTGTGAAGCCGGTATCGAAGTCAAATAAGTCGAGAACATTTCACGGTCAGTACCTGAAATACGTACCGACAGGGCACTGGTCAGATTAGAGGCTTCTATACGCAAAGCGGCAGAAACAGTCTTACCTACGGCCGCCTGGCCTATATCAAGAGCTTCTCCGTTGATTGGTGCGGTGATAGTCGGATCGCCTGTTATAGGAGGAGTAACGTTACCTCCCTGCTCATCAATAAGAAATACCTCTTCTGTACGTGTTCCCCAGATATACTCAGCCAATTCCGGAAAGTCGATAAAAGGATTGCGGTTACCCTGCGAAAGTTCGACAGCATCGTTACGGTCTATCTCTTTCTGACTTACAGGGTCCATACGTGCCCATTGCAGGAGCATTTGGAAGGCCCACGGCTGCAGGGTAGGGTAAGTGTTCTGTGTGTACATGTAGTTTATTGTCCATGGCAGCTCATCATAGACAGTTGCCATGTAAAAGAAACTGCGCGCAAAATCACCTTTATATTCGTCTGCCGGTTCAAATACGTTAGCCGATCCGCCACCATAACCTGTCATCGCAGGACCTACTTTTGTACAACCATTATCGTAAGTGGCGGCACGTGTCGGTCCGAGCGGATAGTTAAGTTTAGCCTGATTTGCCGGACCGTCAGAAGGGTAAAGGTTCCACATATCACTGTAGGCAGCTGTGTACTCCACATTGCCGTTATGTTTCCACCACGATTTTGGTACGGAATGTTCACGCTGCATTTTATTAGCAGAAAAACTTGCTTTCGGCGTCTGTCCGTTCTGTATGAGATAGATGTTGTTACTGTACATCTCCCACCATCGTGTCTGTCCGTTGTAAAGCTCCGGATAAACATCAGAGTATTGCCAGTAATTAGGCAAATCGTAATATTCAAGCACTGTATGCCGTTCGACACATTGTTTGGCAGCGGCTTTGAGGGCGGCTTTGCTTTTACCGTCCATACTGTTATAATATCCCGGTTTATATTCGGCATTTATTCCGCTTGCTATGCCGAGAGCCATGATAATAAGTAAAGATTTCCGCATATATATTAGTTAGGATTGTGGAATTACCCCGGCGTATAGACTCTTCATAGAATCTATACGCCGGGGTCTAATCAGTATCACAGAATCATTATGGTTCGATTACATATTCGCTGACGCTCTTCAGAGCCATCTGTCCGAAGTATTTTTCAATCGAACCGCGCAGTTTCACCTTGCGTCCGAGGTTATCGGGATGCTGCTGCAGAGACAGTGCATTACGCACGTCACCTGCCGGAAGCTGGACAGGTATCGAATTGTCCGTAGTTGCCTCGCCTGCCGGCATTACTGAAATGATGAGGTTGGTATTCGAGGCATTCGCAGCCGAGAATTCCACATCTGCGGGCCAGCTCTTATCGGTAACGGTACCTACGATATAACCTTCTACCCATACGTCGCTGCCTGTGGCTGTGCCGTCCATAATCTGTGCGACTCCGAATGGTGAGGTTTCACTGCCGTCTCCGACTGTCGAAGGAGGATTATCAGGAGGTGTTACGCTCCCGCCGCCATCAAACGAATATTCGCTGACACTTTTGACTGCCATCTGTCCGAAGTATTTTTCAATCGAACCGCGCAGTTTCACCTTGCGTCCGAGGTTATCGGGATGCTGCTGCAGAGACAGTGCATTACGCACGTCACCTGCCGGAAGCTGGACAGGTATCGAATTGTCCGTAGTTGCCTCGCCTGCCGGCATTACTGAAATGATGAGGTTGGTATTCGAGGCATTCGCAGCCGAGAATTCCACATCTGCGGGCCAGCTCTTATCGGTAACGGTACCTACGATATAACCTTCTACCCATACGTCGCTACCTGTGGCTGTGCCGTCCATAATCTGTGTTACGCTGAAGGGAGCTGTTTCACTGCCGTCTCCGACTGTCGAAGGAGGATTATCAGGAGTATCGGGGCCTATAACTATACCATCTATTTCAAAACTGTCTGCTTCTCCGGTACCGGATATACCCGGTATGCCGAGGAAGAGATCTATTAGACCTCTGACAATCATTGAACGTCCATATACAGACGGATTATCCGGCAGATTAGCATATTTACGCAGTGCTGTACCTTGAGGCAGATTTACTGTCATACACTGGCTGAAGTCGCGGCAGTCAGCTGTGGGACCTATAACAAGGTTATTTGACATCTCGGCATCATTACTGAAGATTATATCATCGTTCGAGGTCACAGTACTTACACCTCCCTTGACTGAGCCGACAATATATCCGCTTACCCAGGCATTACGGCCTTTATTCATTTGGGCTTTTGCTTCCTCGATGGTGTAAGGTTCTGACTTAGTACCTTCCTCATCGAATTCCACATCATCAAGTGAACGTATCAGCAATTGCCAGCCGTTGATTGAGCCGTCGGTAGTGGCATAGCTGGGGTCTGAAGCGTAGTATGACAGTATACCGCGTATGGTGCCGGTACCTTCAGGCAGCATATCGTTATAGAAAGTTGCATAGCCGGAATTACGTACACACAGTTTGAGACTGTTTCCTTCCTGTGTTATATAGCGGCTTGCATTCTCCTGATAGGGTGCATAGGTAAGTTCACCGCCACCCTCAAACGATACATTGCGGAATTCCACTAACTGTCCTTGCAGATTATAGAAATCCTCTCCGGGAGATGTTGGTAATTTGTCTATCTCACTTACGATACAGTACATCGAATTGTCAGGATAATCGTCTCCGGGCATCACATAGCGTACCGATGTTTCGGGTAGCCCGTTAAGTTCGGCATGTGTTTGGAATACTGTAAAATCCACACGGCTCATCTGGGGCACTCCGGTACTTGATTCTCCGAACCAGCCTATCTGCATAAGGTAATTGTACTGTCCTACCCAAAGATCGGTCAGATTCACTACTACCTCCTGTCCGAGATGATAATAGTCGTACAGACCGGCACGGCGTATGGCGAAGGTCATTGCCGAAGTCTCGTCCTGTATACAAAGTGTCTGGTATATATTACCGGTGGCATCCGAAGATATTACACGACCTTTTACTATATAAGGAGTAGGACTTACCATAGAGGTCTTTGTACCGAAAGAATCCTTATAAGGACATAACTGATTGGGTTCATCAGCAAAAATACTCTTGAACTCGGCTATGGTGGTATTGGGTGTCAGTTGTGCCACAGGAGTCACCAGACCCGGGTCGTCGAAGTGGTTTTGGCAGGCGGTTGTACCGGCAGCGGCCAGCACTCCGAGGCCAAGTTGCATCAGTTGCTTTATATTCATGGTGAGTTTGCTTTATTTGTTATAGACTCCCGTTACTGTGACCTTATCGATTTCCCATGTACCAGACATATCTGTTGTCGAGGTATAGTTGAAGCCTATCTGGATTTTCTTACCGGCCATACCGTCAATGACTCCATAACCTGAATCGCTAAAGGTCCACGAGTTACCTATCGGTGAGTAGGGTAGGTCTACCTCAATCCATTCACCACCGACTTCGCGTACCACTGTACGGGTCATCTCAAGGAAGTTGACGGTATTGGTGAAGTAGTTGGCGGCCTGGTGCACAAAGAGACGTGGCTGTACATAATCGGTCAGGTCAATAACCGGTGATATAGCCCATGCATCGCAGGTAACAGCGCTCCCCGCACGTCCGCCGGTAGCTACGAGACCGTAGACAGTGCTATGTTTCCACACTTCGAATCCGGCTGTTGAAGGTGCGCCCTGGTCGAAGGTGAAACCTTGCGTGTCGGTAGTCAGTGAAGCTGTCCACACTGTTCGAGAGCCGGCAGGAGGAGTCATTGCCGGGTCAGGTTCCAGACCTTTATCTCCCCAGTTGTAGGCAGATACCGAGCGTACACCGTATGCACCGCAGTATTTACTTCCCACCTGACCGTATAGAGTGACCTGTGTATGCAGATTCTCGGGATGGTCTTTAAGATTAAGAGCGTTACGTACTGCTCCCGAAGGTAACTGTACGGTTGCTACATAAGCCGGGTTTGTCTCGTCCGGCCGTGAGGCTATCATTATGTTAGTGGCTGCTGTTGCAGGTACACTGAAGTCAGCGCCTAATTCTATGTTGCTATTACTGATGTCTACGTTGACCCAGCCTACGATATAGCCTGTCACCCATGCCTCGGTCTTATCAAGACCGTAGATGTCGTGAGGTATGGTACCAAGCGAGGCCTGATAGGCTGACATAGGTGTTTCCCATTCGCCATCACCTATGGTTGCGTCGCCAAGAGCCTCCGGCATATTAAGCGGGGGCAGTGCCTGGTCTCCGGTACAGGCTCCGAGGCCCAGCATGACAGCGCCAGAAGCCAGCAGCAAGATTATATTCCTGAAATGTTTCATGTCGGGTTGTGGTGTTTGGAGGTTAGAAACGTACACCCACGTTCAGGAACATACGGAGTCCCTGAGCGTAGACCACTTTATTGGGATACTTGGTAGTGGTGTAGTTAGTATAGTCGAATTTACCGTCTTGCCAGCCACGCATCTGAATATTGCGGTTGTTGAGAAGGTTGTTGACCGAGAGATTAAAATTGAGTGAGCCCCAGCGCATATATATCATCTTGCCTACCGAGAGGTTCATCACAAAGGTGTTGTCGAGTTTGTCCTGCGCTATTATCTCGCGGCGGCGCTGCTCGTATTCTTCAACACTCTGACAAACTTTCCACAGCCCCGGCATTTCTTCATGACGTGCGAATGACAGGTCATAGTAATTATCAGCAAGATAGTTAGCGTTGATTTCGAAGAACCATTGACGGATATTGTAATTTACTCCGAGACTATAAGCCTGCTGCGGTGTGCAGCCCACAAAGTAGTTTTTCAGATATACCTGACGGTAGACATCTTCTTCCGAACCATTGTCGTAGCTGCGTACGCCCATAGGGTTATTTTTGTACTGATAGCGTGAGTAGTTGGCAGCCGCCTTTACACTCAGACCGGTCATTATCTTATATTCCATACCGACTTCGACTCCTTTATATTCGGTCTCAAGGTCAGAGATATTATAATTCATAAAACTCTTGAGGTCGTAGTCATAGAAACCGGTATGTTTCATGGCATCCCATATATGGTTGTAGAAACCGGTGATTGAGCCGCGGAAATTAGCATAGTTCCATACGTATGATATATCCCCGCTCAGGAAACGCTCGGATTTAAGTCCTGTCACGGCATCATCCTTAATACGAGGTGATACGTATGAGTCGTAGGGACGTGGTGCGCGTGTTCCGTACGAGCCATGCACTACGAAGTAGTTGCGGCCGTTAAGCTTATATGTTGCGCCGGCTTTGACCGAAGCGTTGTCGAAAGTGTGACGGAGTCCCATGCCGTATGAATTTTCAGGTGAGCGACCGTTCTGCATGTTACCGTGACGTGCGAAATTAACATAATTGGCTTCGATACCGTAGTTTATGTTCCAGTGTTTGGTAACTATCTGGTTCTGGAGCCATGCACGGGCCATCAGATAACGTATGTTGTAGTCATAGCCGAATACGTCGCCGTCTGTTACCAGACGGTTGGGATTACGCATGTCGTTCTGAAGTTTATCTGTACTTCCTCCGAAGTCACGCTCGGAATAGGTGTCGATATCACGCCAGAACAGACCTCCTAACAGGTCTCCCACAGTCTTGAAATAGTGGGCATCTGTATAGTTGACGCTCAGACCTCCCTGCAATGTCATTGCATCGTTGAGGCGATGGTTGATATAAGAGTTGAGCATCAGTGACAGTGTGTTGGTGTGATTATATTCCAGTATGGTCGATGACTGACCGGCATACTCCGGATTACGGTCGAAGTGGTCGCGGTTGAGCAGATTTGACTGGTAGATTGCATTCCAGTCTATCTGACGTACGCTTTCATCCTCGCGCCACAGATCGGTCAGTTGGTCATACAACATCTTCTGAGCATCGTATACTTCAGTACCTGGTACCGCTGTCGGAGCCCAGTATGAAGGCAGTTTGCTATAATAATCCGGTGCCGGATTATTACCATAGTAGTTCAGACGACTCTGAGCATAGGCATTATGGCGGAAAGCGAAAGCTGTGTTCAGCATCGTTCCCATCTTCGGCTTGAATATCCAGTTGATTATTGCAGCCGGGTCAAAACTTTTTATCACACGGGCTGAACGGCGTTTACCGTTAAACCAGCCCCACGAGGGGTTGTAGAGATTGGTACCGGCAAGGTCGTATGCTTCCTGTACAGATGCACAAGCTGTGGCACGTTCGGTAGGTGCGCCCCATGTGGTAAGGTTTAGCGAATGGCGGTCGTTGATAAATTTCTGTAGTGACAGTGAGTAGCCTAACGAGTTATAGAATGTTCCTTTGTTAAATCCGTTCTCACCGTAACGTCCTATGATAGCTGCTGAGAAAGCCCAGCCGCTGCGGCTCACTCCGGTACTATATTGTAGCATTGCGCGTAACTGATAGTTGGAGTTGGTATAGGCTACTGACGCACGTACTCCGGGAGCATATTCACCGGCGTAAGTAGTGTTGTTGGTTGAGCCGCCTATAGTGCCGAAACCGTATGCTGCGGCCTCGGTACCGATATTGACAGTCTTAGAACGGAAGGCAGTAGAGGTCAGACCTCCGAGACTGCTGTAACTAAATGACCCGCGCATCGGGTCGTTGAAGTCGACACCGTTTATGTAGGCTGTGGTCCATGTGTTGTCAAGACCACGTTGTTTATAATAGACTGTCGAGAAGTTATAGTTCGACATCTGGTAGAATATGTCGTCGGTGGCACCCTGTATAGTACCCACGTTCTGCATCATACCTTCGTCGTCAGCTATCTGTTCCTCATCAAATATGAAGTTATCCGAATTAAGCAGTGCGGCATCAAATCCTGATTCGCTCATGGATAAACGTCCGAGGTCTGAGGTCAGCCCATCAACTATATTGACGTCCACATACAGGTCTTCGTAACCGAAGGCTACTATCTGTAGTACGTCGGGCCCCGGGGCTGCCTGCGATATAGTGAATGTACCTTCTGCATCAGTCATTACGAAAATGCCCTGATCTCGCAGCAGCAGGTTAGCGTCAGCTACAGGCCGTCCTGTTGAAGCGTCGACTACCGTGCCCTTCAGGCCTGTGGCCGCGAAAGCCGAGGCACACAGTGCCGTCGTCAGAATTAAGGTCAGTTGTCTTATCATTTCAGTGGTTTTAGATCGTATTGTGGTGTGGGGCAGCCGTTTACTTGGTTACCTCTTTCTTCAGAAATATCTCTGTGGGGAAATGGTCGGAATAACCGTTGGTCCATACGCCGCCTGAGAATGTACGCAGCGGATAGCCTTTGTACTGACCGTCCTGTTGTTTGAGAAATTCTTTATTAAGTACTTCTGCGTTTACATATTCGAGTCCGCTGGCTCCCGTAAGCAGATTGTAGTTGATGATAATCTGGTCGAAGAGGTCCCATGCTCCGCGGTATATGTATGAGCCGATACCATTATCGAGTTTCTCCCAGAACGGATTGAAGAATCCTCCGGGTTCTACATCGGCAGCTTTACGGCGTGCGCCGAGAGTCTCGGCACAACTTCGGTTAGAAGGATCGTCATTAAGGTCGCCCATGATGATTATGCCCATTTTAGGGTCTATGTTCATCAGGCTGTCGGCTATGTGAGCGCTCAGCGAAGCAGCCGCTTCACGCAGCCAGCTGCTTTCTTCAGAACCGCCGCGACGCGAAGGCCAGTGATTAACTATAATACCCACACGGCAGCCTCCTAACAGTCCGACTACGCACATCTGGTCACGGGTGCGGAAATTAGGTAATTCAGGTACTACAAGAGTATGGTTAGTCACATTGATAGGCTTAAACAGACGTGGATTATAGAGAAGTCCCACGTCTACACCACGCAGGTCGGGTGAATCATGGTGTATTACTTTAAGACCCATGTCACGTAAATTCTCCGAGGCTACGAGGTCAAGCAGTACGCTTTCGTTCTCTATTTCGCTCACACCTATTACAGCCGGTCCCATAGGCGTGGTGCGTGTTTTCATCTGTGAGATAGCATACGACATGTTCTTGATTTTGGAACGGTATTTGGCACCGTCCCAGCGGTGACTGCCTTGGGGTGAGAACTCAAGATCATACTTGCCGTTGTTGTTGATAGTATCGAAGAGGTTCTCAAGGTTGTAGAAAGCCACACCGAAGTTCATGTATTGTTTTTTGCCTTCGGGTTGTTCTCCGACCGAGGTCAGGGCCGAGGCTGACAGTAATACAGCAGCTGTCAGGGCGCGTAGAGTCGTCTTGAACATTATGGTGTCAGGTTAACAGGAGGCTTCCGGTATACAGGACCGAAAGCCCGGTTATTTATAGATGTATATAATCAGAAATACTTTACTTCTTCACCCGTCATTGAGCTCAGAAGACTGTTTGCAAGGCTTGATGCCCCGATACGGAACAGGTCATGGTTAAGCCATTCATCACCTAACACAGCTTTGACAACGGCATAGTAACCTAATGCATCTTGTGTGGTACGTATACCTCCCGAGGCCTTAAAACCTACTTTGCGTCCTGTGGTTTGGTAATATTCTTTTATACACTGGCACATAACCCATGCAGCTTCGAGTGACGCGCCGGGATACATCTTGCCTGTCGAGGTTTTAAGAAAATCAGCCTCGCTATAAAGCGACAGCACTGAAGCACGTTTGATATTTTCAGCCGTACGTAATGCACCGGTCTCAAGTATAACTTTCAGTTTAGCATCACGGGCAGTATGTTTAAGTTCGATGATTTCGTCAGTAAGATCTTCAAAGTTCTCATCGAAATACATACCTAACGGAAAGACTATATCCACTTCATCTGCACCTGAAGCTACCGCCATAGCCACATCAGCTACTTTAACAGCCGTAAAGGTCTGACTTGATGGAAAACATCCGGCTACGACAGCTATATCCACACCGGGTACGTCAAGAGTTGTCTTCACTACTTCAGCGAAGTTGCTATATACACATATAGCTGCTACGTTCTTATACTGAGGATAATCATTGTCAAAGTCGTTGACACGTTCGGTGAACTTGGCTACACTTTTCTGACTGTCTTCGCTGCTGAGTGTAGTAAGATCAATTGAGCTGAAAAGAAACTGATATACTTCCGGAGTTTCGTATTCGGGAACTTTCTCAAGTATTTTCTCAACCTCGGCTTTTACAGCCTCATCGTCACTGAGTACCTTGCTTGCTGCAAGGGCTTGCTGATATCTGTCCATGGTATGATGTGAGTTTATCGTGAATTTGATTTTGATTAACAAAGGTATTGATTGATTTTCAATTTTTCAAATTTTGTATGATTTATTTTTCCTCTGTCTAACGAATTAAGGTTATTTTTCTGTTTCCGGTTTATTACGGCGTGGAGCTATCCGTTCCGGATTACGGGCAAGAAAGGCCGCCCATGACGATGCTCCTTTTTCGAGCTTCGGCTTGCAGCTTTCATAATAATGGGTAAGAGCGGCAGCTAAGGCATCAGTAGCATCAAGAAAATTCGGCATATCACTGTCTGACATCTTCAGTATGTGTTTGAGCATACAGGCTACTTGCTCTTTAGAAGCAGCTCCGCTACCTGTTACTGCCTGTTTTATAGCCAATGGTGCATACTCAGTTATGGGTATGTCACGACAGAGCACGGCTGCCATAGCCACACCCTGTGCACGTCCTAACTTTAGCATCGACTGTACATTCTTGCCGTAGAACGGAGCTTCAATAGCTAATTCATCAGGTAGATATTCATCTGTAAGCTGAGTTACACGCTCGAAGATACGATGTAGGCGCTTATAATGACTTTCAAATTTGCTGAGTTTTATTACACCGCACACTACCATTTCCGGAGTTTTTCCCTTTATTCCCAATATAGCATAACCCATTATATTGGTACCGGGGTCAATACCCATTATGATGCGTTCGTATTTCTTTACTCTTTCGTTCATTTCTGTACATAAACTCAGAGCGGAAGACGCTCTGAAATAGTACGGAAGGCTATGGCTTCCGAACCAAAACGACGGCTATATTCTGTCAATAGAGCATGGAGATTGTTATGACTCCAGTCATGTGCATCTTTCAGATTGTCAAATGTAACCTGAAGCATTATATTGCGTGCCTGTTCGGTAAAGCTATCGTCACCAGGTACTTCTATTAAAGTAGTCAGTGTTGTTTCTATAGCTTTCGTACCGGGTGCCGTGACGGATGGTATAGCTATTGTCCGCAACCATGTGAGCAGTGCTTCATAGCGCGCTGTATCTATAATAAAGCTTGTATTGTAAATTATCATGATGAAAAATAAAAACGGCATGCTTATCACTAAACACGCCGCCAAAACAAAATTATGAAAAACATTCAACG
>CAMWKC010000017.1 GCA_947174735.1 uncultured Porphyromonadaceae bacterium | reverse complement strand
GGTGACGGACAGTCCCGGCCGCCGTGCGGGTAGCAACCCCGGCAGCACGGTTACGGCCAGCCCCGTCAGCAGGGTTATCAGCAGGGTGGTTATCGTAAGCAGCCGGGTGGCTTCCGCAAGCCTCAGCAGGCCGGTATGAAGTTTACTCCGCGTCCCAAACAGATAGATTATGTTCTGGAGGATATTGATCCTAATGAGAGCATCCGTCTGAACAAATTCATGGCCAACGCCGGTATTTGCTCGCGTCGTGAGGCTGATGAATACATCACAAGCGGAAAAGTAAAGGTCAATGGAGAGGTAGTTACCGAACTTGGTACTAAGATCACACGTAACGATGTTGTGGAGTATGATGACAAGGTAGTTACACCCGAGCGTAAGTGCTATGTGCTGCTTAATAAGCCCAAAGACTGTGTAACTACAAGCGATGACCCCAATGGTCGTACTACAGTACTTGACCTCGTGAAGAATGCCTGCCAGGAGCGTATTTATCCTGTAGGCCGTCTTGACCGTAACACCACCGGTGTGCTGCTGCTTACCAATGACGGTGATTTAGCTTCGAAACTCACTCATCCCAAATTCGTGAAGAAGAAAATCTATCACGTATGGACTGACAAAGATATCACTGAAGATGATATGCAGCGTATAGCTGACGGTATCGAGCTTGACGATGGTGAGATACATGCAGATGCTATAAGTTATGTAAGTGACACAGACCGTAATCAGGCCGGTATAGAGATTCATAGCGGCCGTAACCGTATAGTGCGCCGTATATTCGAAAGTCTCGGCTATCGTGTTACCAAGCTTGATCGTGTCTATTTCGCCGGTCTTACCAAAAAGAATCTGCCGCGCGGCCGCTGGCGTTATCTTACTCAGGAAGAGGTTAACTTCCTGCGCATGGGTGCCTTCGAGTAATACCGTACGCAATACAACCAACAAAGCAAACATCACACAGATGAAAGATATAAGAAGAGTCACAGTAGCCGCTATTTTCGCCGATCCTGACAAGTATATAGGTCAGGAAGTTGACGTCAAGGGGTGGGTACGTACACGCCGCGGCAATAAGAATGTACAATTCGTAGCCCTGAACGATGGCTCTACTATCAGAAATCTCCAGATAGTATTTGACCTCGGTGTTATAGGTGAGGAATTGCTACGTCCTGTTACTACTGGTTCGAGTATACATGTACAGGGGCGCCTTGTAGCTTCTCAGGGCAAAGGCCAGAGCGTGGAAGTTCAGGCTGAAGAACTTGAGATATACGGTACTGCTCCGGCTGACAGCTATCCGCTGCAGAAAAAAGGTCACAGTCTGGAGTTCCTGCGTGAGAAAGCACATCTTCGTCCGCGCACTAACACATTCGGTGCTGTATTACGTATACGCCATGCATTAGCATACGCAGTGCATAAGTTTTTCAACGACCGCGGATTCTATTATTTCCATACACCGCTTATTACGGCTTCTGACGCCGAGGGTGCCGGAGCACAGTTTCAGGTCACTACTATGGATCTTAACGAAGTGCCCCGTACCGAGGACGGTAAGGTAGACTACAGCAATGACTTCTTTGGTAAGCAGGCCTGCCTTACGGTGTCAGGACAGCTCGAAGGAGAATTAGGCGCTACGGCGTTAGGTTGTATTTATACCTTCGGCCCTACGTTCCGCGCCGAGAACTCCAATACTCCGCGTCACTTGTCGGAGTTCTGGATGATAGAGCCGGAGATGGCCTTCTATGAGATAGCCGATAATATGGATCTCGCCGAAGAGTTTATCAAATACTGTATCAGCTATGCTCTTGAGCATTGTAAGGATGATATAGAGTTCCTTGCCGAACACTTTGATCCGGAGCTGGTGGAGCGTCTGCGTTTCGTTGTTGACAATGACTTCGTGCGTCTGCCTTATACCGAGGGTATCAAGATACTTGAGGCAAGCGGTAAGAAATTTGAATTTCCTGTCTACTGGGGTGTTGACCTTGCTTCTGAGCATGAACGCTATCTGGTAGAGGAACACTTTAAGAAGCCTGTCATACTGACCGACTATCCCAAGGAGATAAAGGCCTTCTATATGAAACTCAACGATGACGGTAAGACAGTACGCGCTATGGACGTGCTGTTCCCGAAAATCGGTGAAATCATCGGTGGCTCACAGCGTGAAGAGAACTTCGACAAGCTGCAGGCTCGTATCGAAGAACTCGGTCTGACAGGTATGGACTGGTATCTTGACACACGTCGCTTCGGCACTGTGCCCCATTCGGGCTTCGGTCTGGGCTTCGAGCGTCTGGTACTGTTCGTAACCGGTATGCAGAACATACGCGATGTCATACCTTTCCCGCGTTATCCGGGAAACTGCGATTATTAATGTAATCTTCACGGGTTCATATACCCTTTCTGTCCCCATACGGTGAATTAGCGCCCGGAACGCTTCACTGTATGGGGATTTTTAACTAACTTTGCAGCTGTGAAACAATTCTATGCCATATTACAGCTGTGTCTGCTGAGTGTGCTGACACTTTGGGCCGAGCCTTCAGGGCGCTCGGCTTTTGTCTCGCAGAGCAAGGATGGCCCATTGACAGCAAGTCTTATAACTTGCTGGCCCGGCCAGGAGATATATGAGCTTTACGGACATTCAGCACTGCGTATACGTGGCGAAGGAATAGATTCGGTGTGGAATTACGGTGTGTTCGATTTCCGCGAACCTAATTTCGTAGGCCGCTTTGTAAGCGGGCAGACAGACTATATGGTGATGGGTTATCCTTTTGCATGGTTTCTGCCTGAATACAGACGACGTGGTTCACGTGTAGTCGAACAGGATCTTAATCTCACTCCGGACGAGGTACGTGACCTGCGCCGAAGGTTACAGGTGGCCTCGTTGCCGCAGAACCGTAAATACCGCTACAACTACATAAAAGACAACTGCGCCACACGTATTACCGACCGTCTGGCCGAAACCACAGGCAGTGTATTATTGCTCCGTGGTGACAAACGTTACGACAGTTATCGTGACGAGATGCGTTACTATAACCGTAATTACCCGTGGTATCAATTGGGTATAGACATAGCTCTCGGGTCCAGTCTTGATGTGCCCATGGGTATAGGCAATGAGATGTTTGTACCTGTGGAGATGAAAGAACGTCTTGACAGTGCCCGCTGGAGCGACGGACGTGCTGTAGTAAGTGTGGAACGTGAACTGTTGCCGGGACGCGATGACTCGGTGTTGCCTCCTACACCATGGTGGGCAGCTCCCGTTACATGGAGTGTTGTGATATTCATAATCAGTGTCCTGCTTGCTGTACTTGACTATCGTCGCCATCGGCTGAGTCGCTGGTGGTACAGTCTGTGGTTCGGATTACTTGGTCTGGCGGGATGTCTGGTGGCATTTCTTGTGTTTGTGTCGAGCCATGAAGCTACCAGTCCGAATATATTGCTGCTATGGCTTAATCCTTTACAGTTGATAGTGGCTGTCGGTGTATGGTGGCGTCGTATGCGTCCTGCTGTATTGGCTATGGTGATATGCGATATAGTGGTAATGATATGTCTGCTGTTAGGCTGGGCTTTTCAGAGTCAGAGCGGTAATCCGGCTTTTTTCCCGCTTATGGCTGCTACTTTGGTATCAGCCGTCGCCTATGCAATAATCGACACTTCTTGCAGTTATAAAAATACACCCCTTTCGACTGACGACCATAAAAAAACGGTGCGTAAGGGTAGTAAACGAAAACGTGCATAACCAACTTCAATGAACCGACTTATAACATCGGTACTCTTCGGTCTGGTGACTATCAACACCATGGTGTTAGCTGATCCGAGCCGCCCGCGTCTTGTAGTGGGTATAGTGGTCGATCAGCTGCGTACCGACTATATGGAGTATCTAAAGGGCTTATTCGGTGAGAAAGGTTTTAAGCGTCTTATAGAGCAGGGCATGTATATGCCTGATGTTGACTTCAAGGTCGATCTTTCCGACGCTGCGGCTGCTACAGCGATGCTCTATACAGGTGCCTATCCAAATGCCACCGGTGTACCAGGTCATAGGATATATGACGCTGCTACCAAAAGTGTGGTACCTCCCCTGAGTGACCCTGCTACGATAGGTAATTTTACTAACGATACTTATTCCCCTGCTTCACTTCGTCTTTCTACTGTAAGCGATGAAATCGCCATAGACGGTGCGGGTGTGGCGTATGTCTATTCGATAGCTCCTGATCCGCAACAGGCTATAATAATGGCCGGACATGCCGGTAATTCGGCTGTATGGCTCGATGAGCACACAGGCAACTGGGCTACCACTACTTATTATAAGGATGTTCCTCAGGCGATGACACGGCGTAATTACGACATGCCTTTGTCAGTACGTCTTGACACTATGCAGTGGAAACCTGTTCTGCCGCTGGAGCGCTATCCGGGACTTCCTGCCCAGAAGCGAATGTATCCGTTCCGCTACACTTTTCCTAAGTCCGATCGCGACGTGTATCGCAATTTTGCCAATACACCGCTTATTAACCGTGAGGTCACAGATCTTGCAATAGACTATCTTAGCCAGCTCAACATGGGACGTCGCGGTGATGCCATCGATATGCTTAATATAGCCTATACTGCCAGACCTTATAAGGGTGTGCGTGATGGTGATTTCCGTATCGAACTTGAAGATACATACGTGCGTCTCGATGCTCAGCTTGAACGTCTGTTTGAAGCTATAGACCGTTATGTAGGGCTTAATAATACTCTTGTCTATCTGTCTGGAACAGGTTACTATGATGATTCAGCACCTAATGACGAACGTTACCGCTTACCTTCAGGTATTTTTTCGGTAAAACGTGCTACTTCGTTGCTTAACTCATATCTTACGGCCCGTTACGGTAACGGCGATTATGTTGATACGTACTGGGATGGTCAGGTGTATCTTGATCATGCCGAAATAGAACGTAAGGGGCTTGACAGTCGTGAAGTGGCACAGGCTGCGCGTGATTTTCTCGTGCGTATGAGTGGGGTAGCCGATGCACGCACTATAGCTGACATTCTTAACGGTCAGACTGAAGAAGCCGAGCGAAAGCGTCGTCTGATCGATCCTCGTAACGGCGGTGACATAATACTGGAATTCAGTCCCGGATGGACTATAAGCGATGATCTGCGTTTTCCAGTCGATACAAAAGATATAAGGCAATCAGCCATAACCACACCGGCCTTTATAATGGGGCCCGGTATAGAGCCGCGTGTTATCGGTGCACCGGTAGACGCCACGGCGCTGGCCCCTACAGTGACGGGCCGGCTGCGCATACGGTCGCCAAACGGCACGGTTTCGAAGGCGGTGCGATGAAAGTAACGCCTAAGCAGAGATCAGTTTTCATATTTCATTCAATCAGATTTAAATTATCCTATGGGATTAAACAGTATATTAAAGAAGATATTCGGCGACCAGAGCGAGCGCGCCGTGCGCCCCTTATGGAACCGTCTTCAGAAGGAAATAAACCCTGCCTTCGAACAGCTCCAAAGCCTTAGCAACGATGAATTACGCGAACGTATAAATGTTATCCGCGATGATATCCGCGGTGAGGCAAAGACATATAAGGACCAGATGGCTCAGCTACGTGCCGAAATCGAAACCCTCGACTATGACAAACGTGAGCCTCTATGGCGTAAAATCGACGATTTGCGCGAGGATATGTTCAAGATGTATGCCCGTAAGCTTGATGAAGCGCTGCCTGAGGTATTTGCAGTAGTCAAGGAGACAGCGCGCCGTTTTAAAGAGAACGAGCTCATAGAAGTTACTGCTTCGCAATCGGACCGTGAGCTTGCAGGTCAGGGTAAAGATTTCGTCACTATACAGGGTGATAAGGCAGTGTACCGTAATTCGTGGATTGCCGGCGGTAACACCGTTACATGGGACATGCAGCATTATGATGTACAGCTGATAGGCGGTATGGTGCTTCATGGCATTATGAACGGAAATAATCCGCTGCCCAGCAATAATATAGCCGAGATGGCTACCGGTGAAGGTAAGACTCTTGTGGCTACCCTGCCGGTGTTCCTGAATGCTCTCACCGGTGAAGGTGTGCATGTGGTGACTGTCAACGATTATCTGGCAAAACGTGACTCCGAGTGGATGGGTCCGCTTTATCAATTCCATGGTCTTACGGTGGACTGTATTGATAAGACTCAGCCTAACTCACCACAGCGTCGCCGTGCTTATCAGTGTGACATTACATTCGGTACTAATAATGAGTTCGGCTTTGACTATCTGCGTGACAACATGGCTACACAGACTGAAGACCTTGTGCAGCGCGACGAACATTATTATGCTATAGTCGATGAGGTCGACTCAGTACTTATAGATGATGCCCGTACACCGCTTATTATCTCCGGTCCTGTACCTAAGGGTGATGACCAGATGTTTAACGAATTCAAGCCTAATGTTGAGAAAGTAGTACAGGCCCAGCGTCGTCTTGCTCAGAGCCTTCTTATTGAGGCAAAGGAGAAAATCGCTGCTGCTCAGAGTGGCGACCCTGAAAAGATAGCCAAATATGATAAGAACCGTCCTGAAGGTTCAAAACCTCTTACAGCTGATCAGCTTCTTGAAGACGGCGGTCTGGCTCTGTTCCGTGCTTACAAGGGTCTGCCTAAGCATAACCAGCTCATACGTTATCTCAGCGAGGAAGGTATAAAGCAACTCCTTCTTAAGGTGGAAGGACGCTATATGCAGGATAATAACCGTGAGATGCCTAAGGCTGTGGAGCCGCTTTACTTCGTGGTAGATGAAAAGAATCACTCTATAGAACTTACCGATAAAGGTATAGAAGTATTGACAGGCACCACACAGGACCCGGAATTCTTTGTACTGCCTGATATCGCCGCCCAGCTGAGTGCCGTTGAAAACGAGGACCTTACCCTTGAACAGCGTCAGGAACGCAAAGATACGCTGCTTCAGAATTATTCTGAGAAAGCCGAGCGTGTACATACTGTCAACCAGCTTCTGAAAGCTTATACTCTTTTTGATAAGGACGTCGAGTATGTAATCGATGACAATAAGATTAAGATTGTCGATGAACAGACAGGCCGTATTATGGAGGGACGCCGTTATTCAGACGGTCTTCATCAGGCTATAGAAGCTAAAGAAGGTGTAAAGGTTGAGGCCGCCACACAGACTTACGCTACTATCACACTTCAGAATTATTTCCGTATGTATCGTAAGCTTGCCGGTATGACCGGTACGGCTATGACTGAGGCTGGCGAGTTCTACGACATATATAAACTTGAGGTAATTGAAATCCCGACTAACCGTCCTGTGCAGCGTAACGACATGAACGACCGTGTCTATCGTACCAAGAAGGAGAAATATGCCGCTGTAATACAGGAAGTAGAGGATATGGTTAAAATCGGCCGTCCGGTACTTGTCGGTACTACCTCGGTAGAAATCTCGGAATTACTCTCCAAGATGCTTCAGCTCCGGAAGATTCCTCATCAGGTACTTAACGCCAAGTATCACCAGCGTGAGGCTGAAATCGTGGCTCAGGCCGGTCAGCCCGGTACTGTAACTATCGCCACTAACATGGCCGGTCGTGGTACCGACATCAAGTTGCCTGCCGAAGTTAAGGAGAAAGGCGGTCTGGCTATTATCGGTACCGAGCGTCATGAGAGCCGCCGTGTTGACCGTCAGCTGCGTGGTCGTGCCGGACGTCAGGGTGACCCGGGGTCGTCAGTATTCTTCGTATCCTTTGAAGATACAGTGATGCGTCTGTTTGCCAATGAACGTATTATTAAGACTCTTGATAAACTCGGCTTCGAGGAGGGCGATATGCTTGAATCTAAGATGGTCACACGCAGTATCGAGAATGCTCAGAAACGTGTTGAAGAAAATAACTTCGGTATCCGTAAACGCCTTGTGGAGTATGACGACGTTATGAATGCCCAGCGTAAGGGTGTGTACGGCCGTCGTCAGAACGCTCTGAAAGGTGAGCGTATCGGTACGGACATAGCAAATATGCTTTATGAGATATCTCAGTCTCTGGCTGCTGATGCCTTGAGTTACGATGGTCTTGCTGAAGAGACTCATAAGGTTCTGGCTATAGAGTTGCCTTTTACGGCTGAAGAATATGCCAAGATGGATGCCGGTCGTGTTACTGATGCTATTGCTGAAACAGCGATGCAGACCTATAACCGTAAAAAGGAGAAGATGGCTCAGGCTGCTTATCCTTACGTAAAGGAGTTTGTTGAGGAACGTAATGCACAAGGTCCTATCGGTGTTCCTGTAACTGACGGTCGACGTATGTTTAATATACGTGCCGATATACAGGAAGCTTACAATAACCAGTGTGCCAGCCTTACCAAAGCATGGGAAAAAACAGTGCTTTTGTCTTCTATTGATAAAGCCTGGCAAGAGCAGTTACGTGAGATGGATGAACTTCGTAAGTCAGTGCAGAACGCAAGCTATGAACAGAAAGATCCTCTCGTAATCTATAAGCTCGAAGCATACGAACTATGGAAGAAAATGGTGGAGGATATGAATTCCAAATCCATTGCCACACTTATGCGTGGACGCCTGGCTGTTCCTGACTATGAAGAGGCTAAAAAGGCTGCTGAGGAACAGGCCCGTCTGCAAGAGCAGAAGCGTGCTGCCAATGCAGCTCAGTCGATGGGTAATCGGCAAAGCATGATGCGTTCTGCTTCGGCTACTCCTATACCCAATCCTTATGCCAATTATTCCACTACTCGTGACAGCTATCCCGGTGAGTCAGCCCAGCGTCGTGCTATGCAGAACTCTTCACGCCAGCAGTCAGAGCCATCCACACAACCTGCGAAGTCTGAAAAGACAATAGGGCGTAATGATCTTTGTCCTTGTGGTTCAGGTAAGAAATACAAAAACTGTCATGGCCGTAATGAGGCATGATTAGGTAAACACATATAAAATGCCCGCTGATTCAACTGAATCAGCGGGCATTTTATATGTGTTTACCTAATCATTATTTTTACCTAATCATCATAAGGAAAGCCATGAAGATAAGGCCAAGGAAAAAGGTTATTCCTGTCCACATCTTTGCCATACGGGCATATTCGTGTGCCTGTTGTCTAAGCTCTTCGCCACGTGTGTCTTGTTTCATGCCCGAGTCGTGTGTCTGCAGAGCTTCATTCCAAATCTGACGTGACCGCCAGGCAAAGTAAATCGCTGCTATACCCGTGGGAGGAAAACAGAACAACGTTGTGAGAAGCGCCATCAGCATCATAGGCGTCGGCGGCCGGGAAGTATCGGGATTAAAGGCTCCCGGGGGTGGCAGAGGGTCTATATCAGGAGGTAGATAGGGACGGCTTATAAACGGATAGTTGGCGGCAGCTTCATCAGAAGGTCTTTCCGGTTGTAAAGGCTGTTCAGGCTCAGGCCAATAGGGTACACCTGCCAGACGTCGGCGCATCATACGGCATATTTCGGCGTCATCACCGGCTTTCTGCCAGTCGTCGAGGCCTTTATGCCATATATACGTATCAGGACCTACACCGGCCTGCGGAAGTTCCCACAGGTCGAGCGGTCCGATGCGCTGACCATTTATCATGGCGAAATATTTCATCACCAAGGGAACATGCTAAACATATTGGTACTCATAAACGAACCCAAGGTAATCAATCCGAGACCTGCAAGACAGAGTGTGATGATGGTCATGATTTTAGCACTCGAATTAGCAGCTTCGGCCACTTGATAATTACCCTGTGCATACGCAGTATTGGCCTTATTAGCCTGCACTATAGCTACGATACCACATATAAGCCCGATACAAGACAACAGAGTGCCGGCTATAGTACCCACGATAGCCCAAGGCAGCCAGTTGGTATGTGGGGCCTGTGTCTGGGGCATATTGTTTTGCTTCCAATCAGCAGCCTGATTCATTGTCGGAGGATTATATTGGGTGCCTTGAAAGCGGGAATTGCCGTAACTATCATAATAAGGATTGGAGTAAGGTGAGGCATTGATATTAAGTACCTGCATTACTTCAGGCCGTGTTGAAGCCGGTGCCCATTCGATCATGCCTTCACACCACACCGGAGTATTTGGTTGTACACCATACTGACTCATCATAGAGAGAGACATCGGACCTTCACGCCTGCCGTTAATCATGATATAATATTCTCTTCCATTATTTTGCGGAGGCACGACAGTTCCCTGCATCGTAGATACGGGTGGTTCCGGTATGTTGACCGGTTCTGTAAGAGGAGGTATAACTGAGGCAAGTTCAGGCAGATCGGCTATCTTTACCCAGTCGCTAAGTCCCGGCCGCCACACAAGAGTAACCGGTGTAAGGGCAAGCGCACTTAGGGCTTCGGCAGTAAGCGGTCCTTGCTGCCGTCCGTCGATAACCACATAATACTGGGTGTCGTTCATTTGCGTATTAATTTTGTTTGCACAAAGTTAATAAAAATAACTGAATCATGCCAATTCTTCCTCAGTTACCTCATACCGACTGTATCTTAAGTTCTCGGTCTTGAAATATTATACTTTCTTCAGGCTCCGTTGTAGAACTGATAGAGCTTTCGTACTGTGTGCTTATCTTAAAATACGCAAGTTTCCTATCGTAGTAGTTAAGATATAGAGTCCTTCAGGCAGTTGCGAAAGGTCTAAGCTATTATTTCCTTCCTCGATTATGAACTGGTGCAGAGGACGTCCGGTTATGTCGAACAGGATAGCTGCACAGTGCTTGTCGCTTTCAAGATTATAGTTACCTTTAAGGTTACTACGGCTTATCTTAAGAGAGGTAGTTAGCAGGGTTCCGACACCGGCTCCTGGCTTTACTGCGTATGGATCTTCAGGATTGTCGGGCCATTCAGGTGAATAGGTGTACTCCGGATGCAAGTCTACAGCACCTGTTACTTCGGTTGAGGCCTCACCGAGCCAGCCGCATTGCTGCAACGTACCAGTATGCACACGTATGAAGTCAACCTGTTCCAGCAACACGGATTGTCCGTCGCTGTTAACCGCCCAGTCTAAGTTAAACCCCTTGCCTGAAGCATTTGGTTCATTATCTGCATATCCCCATGGCAGCATACGTAGCAGGTAGTTTGTACCGGATTCATTCAGTGATTCACCGTTAGGTGCCAGACATGTACCTTTAAAGGTTATAGCAGCGGTGTCTTCTAACCACATAGGCCAATAGCTTTGTGTATGTGAGCTGTTAGATGTCACATAACCGGATGCACCTTCGCTATCAGTCCAGAGTATATATTCCGCATCTGTAATATATTTTCTATCAGGGTCTTTAACAGGTGTTTTGTCAGCATCAGGATGATGATAGGTCACTGTATAATTATGTTTGGTTCCTTCAGCTTCATATTCTGATCCGGCTAACTCATACCATTCATCGTCGGGTAGCCCATTACCGTTAGTATCAACTGATACCATCACTATACCCGGTTCGCATGAACCTCCGCCTGCCTGAGTGTCGGAAATGACAGCGTTGCCGTTTATTTTGAAGTCATAGAAACCATGTCTGTTTACAACCGGATGATCAAATCCAAACACTACATAGCCTCCGAATGAGCCTAACGATACCATTCCGGCATTAGCTGACCCACATAGGGCCTCAGCCGCTACTTCAAGCATCTCCTCGTAAGTGACGCCGTCTTCGGCTTCCGGCACTTCATTCACAAACTGTCCGGGTGCCGGACAGAACTCATATACCTTAGATATGTAGGGATTCTGCCCTACAGCCGCACACCCTACACCCAATAGTACAGTCAGTACAAAATTACGCATATTATTTTTATTATTTTGATAATACTATCTATCCTTGTGAAAGCATTTTACCCATGCGAAGTTGGTTACCGTCCGGAGCTCCGCTCCATATCTCGCCGAGAGCCTGTGAAGGCGATTACTGCCGGTATATCTCCGGTACGTACACTCCAACGTAACACTCCCTCAGCCGAATAGCAGTGCAGGCGCCCCGGTGTGACATAATTACGGGCGTCAGTGACAAAAAAGTCTCCGTTAGCTGAATTAACAGCTATTCCGAAAGGCACCTTTATCTCGCTTTCACTACCGTCTATGATAAAGCTGTCAGCCACTTTTGTCATACTGTGTGTGTCGATAAGAGCATAGCCTGTAGTACGTGTCATGGTTAGCTCGTCCCAACCGGTACTGACAGCCATTATCGAATCGCCTTTCAGGCACATGCTCGATACTCCGACATTCAGGTCAGCTACAAGCCGTTCTTTACGGGTATCATAACAGTACAGACGGGGTTCAACGTTAATATAATCTCCGCGGGAAGCTATCCATAGTTTCCCTTCGCGGTCAGCCAACAGGCGCGACAGATTGACCCCGACCTCTATTCGTTCAGTCTCAGTGAATGTCGCTATATCTATTACAGACACTGTCTTTTCATAATTAGGCACCATATATCCTCCTGAGTTGGCCACATATATCTGTTCGCCAACAATCTCTATACCATCAGGCTGATAACCCACAAGACAACGGTCAACTTCCTGCAAAGTAGCAGTATCTATCTTTGCGACATAGCCTCGCTGCCGGTAATCAGGCCGTATCTCTACAGGACCGGCATAAGAAGTGACATAGAGAAAACCACCGTGTGCTTTCATATAACGGCAGTTAGGTATATCTACCTGACCGATACGGCGTGCGGAAGCTGCTTCCATTACTTCGACTTTGTTCGAACAGTTGATGACTGCATACAGACGTGAACCATGTATAAGAAGGTCATTGCCCACATCACCTAATTCCATAGGAACATCGGGATTAGCTTCGGCATATATGTTGCGTATGTAATCTCCTGTAGTGTAATCATAATAGTCAAGAGTAGCCTTATTCGATCCCATGTTACCTTCATTAAGAAGATAGAAACCTGATATATTTGAGAATTCAGGCGTACTGACCGGTACACGTTCGGGTATAAAGATTACGCTCTCGTCACGGCAACTTTGAAGGCCGGTTATACTCAGTATAGCTGTAAACAGTGTAACGATTACAGTGGAGTATGAATGAGTACGCTGAGTTTTATATCGGATGAAATCAGAAATCATATTGCAGTATTAATTTGAAGTTACGTCCCGGCATAGGATAGTTGGCGATGACTTCGTATTGCTGATTGAAAAGATTATTTATTTCGAGGCTTGCACGCAGGGTGGTTTTGCCTATGGGTTGGCGCCATGCTACGGAACAGTCATGTGTGTACCAAGGCTCTTCGTGATTGGCAGCTATGTTGCTTGAATTGTGCCAACGTTCGCCGACATATATAAAACTATAGTTTATCTGTAGGCGACGCCAATAGAAGGCTCCTGTAGCTGAGCCGCTGTGTATAGGGATGTAGGCTATCTGTCCGCGATAGGTACCTGCCTCATCAAGATTGTCTTCCGGATCACTATAATCAAGTGCTCGCTGCCATGTATAGGTGAGACGTCCTTCAAGATTCATATCAGATGTAATGGCCATACGGGTATCGGCATTCAAATCGAGACCGTATATACGCACACGGCCGATATTAAGCATCATCCAGCGATACTGACCGTTGCCCTTAGGAACGGCTATAATTTTGTCGGTTATCCGGTTATGATAAAGGTCTGCTGTTACACCTGCTGATTCCCATACAGTAGTCGTGAAGTATTTTCGCCATCGTGCTCCTATATTATATTGAGTGGCGTATTCCGGCTGCAGATTAACGTTTCCAATATCTGTATAGTAAAGATCGTTAAAAGTAGGCATTCTCATCACCCGTTTATAGAAGGCATTAAGATGAAAATCATGTTCTTCCCAAGGACGCCAGCTTGTAAATACTGCTGGTGATACAGCATGTGAGTTGCGTGTGGCTCTTGCTGTACCTAAGCGTGTTCTGTCGGTGACAAAAGTTCCCATTACACTCGCCTGTGCACGTAGTGGACCACCGTGCCAGGCAGCAGCTACAGCACCTAAAAGGGTATGACGAGCGGGATGGGTAAAATTGGCAAGTGTGGCATCAAGAGTATTATGTTGCCAGTCGGCTGATATATCTATATCAAGCTGATGTGTTATCTCTATTTTATTAGCCAGTGAAAGATAATATTCGTTCTGATAAAATCTGTTGTCCAAATACATCAGGGTGGTGTCGGGGTTGAGGTAACGCATGTAATCACGCGAATATTTGGCGTTGACCATCAGGTCATAACGTGAAGTCAGAGTTTTCTGCCATGTACCCTGTACGAAGAAATTACGGTCCCACTGGCGTTGTGAATTCTTCCATACATTGTTGACTATAGCTCCGGGTATACCACGTTCCGACTGATAGTAATAAGCTTTGGCGTGCCAGTGGCCTTCATTGACACGGCCGAACATTCCGACTTCAGCACGTAGAGAGTGTATATCGCCGTTCTGACGGGTAGCCGTAGTATCCCAGGCAAGAGTACCGTCACTGAATATTTTTCGGTATCTGAAGCGATAACGGCCGGTAGCGTATGTATATTCCGTGCTTACAGTAGCGCTAAGGTATTCGGAAAACTTATATTCAGCTCTTAGGGATGGGTTCGCCAGACCAAAACTACCGGTACGCATTGTTACGTTAAGGTTCAGACGTCGGCCGGGAGCAAACTTGGGTCGGCGTGTACGTAAATATACTGTACCGGCCGCTCCAAAATCTTTTGCGCTCTGAAATATGTCACTTTTCTGGCCGTTATGCAGTGATATTTCCTCAATATTATCGAGAGAAAATTTACCTAAGTCTATCTGTCCGTTCTGAGCATTACCGAGCTGTATACCATCATAAAATACTCCTAAGTGATTGGTGCCCATTGAACGGATATCTACTGTCTTCACGCCGCCGACACCTCCGTAATCTTTTATCTGTACACCGGAGAAATAGCGTATGGCATCGGCTACATTGTGAGAGTTAAGCTGCTCCAGCTCATGTCCTCCGAGTGTCTGCGGCACTATAACACTGCTATTAGTGTGCATAGGTGCAATTACTTCAAGGTCCGGCAGCAGGTTGTAAATGCTGTCTTCTTCAGGTGTAGGTACAGAGGCATCGGTATGACTGTAAGGGACGGCCTCCATGTTACATTGTATAGCCGCAATATATATGCACAAGGCAACAGCCTTGAAAAAGAATGAGTGTCTGAACATAAAAAGTCGATAGCTCTTAGGTCCGAAAGCTTTCGGCCGACGGTTGTCGCTCCAATCGGAGGAGTGTCCGGCTTGCACGCGAGGTCTTCTGACTCGTCACCTACGGCTATCGACATACCTTCCCGGAATACCATCTCCCTCTCGGGAAACTAATTCTTCCAGTGGCTGTATGTATATACTTTTGTCGGCCATCAGTCGGCGGCTTACAGCAGCGGAATCTGTCGGGGATTTACACCCCGTTCCCTGTGCGTGCGGCACCGCAAAGTTATAAAATCTTCTTCTCTCATGCAATATCCTGTTTCTGCAATAATACCCCCTTCCTCTACGTTGTTAAAAGGATATGCAAACTCCCTCAGCATCTATATCTCCTACACGTAAATTCCGGAATAACTTCGGCGCTATCCGTTATATTCTGGCTATAGCTATATTCATATCTCATTTTAATATAGCTACAGGCAGCTCGTTATGGTTTCCCATTACCGGCTATTACCGTGTATGTGCTTTTTTTGTTATGAGCGGTTTCCTTATTTATGGCAGTTACTACCGGTCAGCTGACTGGCGAGCCTATCTGGCTAACCGTGCCTGGCGTATACTTCCTTCATATCTGATAGCGGTAATAGGAGGTGCTGTATTGCTTGTAGCAGTAAGCGATTACGACTGGCGTGACTATTTCACATCGTTTCACTGGCTTCGTTATGTTGTTTCTAATGTCCTTTTTCTCAATTTTATAGAACCTACTCTTCCAGGGGTCTTTTCCGACCATCCGGTTGATGCTGTTAATGCTTCGTTATGGACTATGAAAGTAGAGTGGGTACTTTATTTTATCGTTATACCGGTAGTGTGGTGGACCCGTCGCAGCAAATGGCGTTTCTGGCAGGTATTTGCTATGATATTTCTTTTCTCCATCATATATAAATATGTATTTCTCACTCTTTATGAACATAGCGGCAAGGAGATGTATGCTATACTTGGCAAACAGTTCGGAGGCCAGTTAGCTTTCTTTTACTCCGGGGTACTTCTCTATGTTTATCTGGAGCGTGTCAAGGCTCATCGCTGGTGGTTAGCTGCTGTGTGTGTCCCGGTGCTCATTATAGGTAGTACATGGTGGCCTGAGGCTGATCTGTTTCAGTTCGTACTTTTCCCTCTTACTCTTGCAGGTAGTGTTGTATCGTTGGCTTTCATCGGTCGATGGGGTGCCTGGGCCGAAATGTTTGAGAATTGCTCATACGAGATTTATCTGTTCCACTTTCCTTTAGTACAGGTATGTCGTCATTATGGACTTACTGACCGTATAGGAGAACTACCGGCTTTTCTGTGTGTGTTAGTTGTCACGGTATCATTGGGCTATTTAGTAGCTCGTTATGTTTCCGCCCCTTTGCGTAGAGCACATCGTCCGCGGCAGATTCCGTATTCAGCAATAGTTCTTAGCTAAAATAAAACAGAGAATAAAAATAAAAAAAGCAAAAAAACTCTTCGTCATTTTGGCTAATCATAAAAAAACACTTATCTTTGCAATACCAACAGCTGACTTGTGCTCCTGTAGTGCATCAGCTATGACAATGCGGTAGTAGCTCAGTTGGTAGAGCATCAGCTTCCCAAGCTGAGGGTCGCGGGTTCGAGCCC
>CAMWKC010000016.1 GCA_947174735.1 uncultured Porphyromonadaceae bacterium | reverse complement strand
GGCTAAAATACTTGAAGCGGGCTGAAGCTCGCACACAGAACCAGGAGGCACACAGGCATCACCTTTAGTAGGGTGTATTTGACATGCCCTCACTTTTTCAGGCGGAAACTGCCGCAGCTGCGTTAGGTATGCTTGATTGCCTCCTGGTTCTGTGTGCGAGCTTCAGCTCGCTTATAACTCGTTGCTCTTTTGTTTCACCTTTTATCCATTCAAATATGCCTGATGCCTCCAACTTTAATAGGCGTTGCCGTGATCACGACTATCGTAGTCGCTGTATCTATATGATCACTATGCTTAAAGCGACCGGGATGCCTCTCTTCAGCACTATTACCCGTGACGAGCGCTGTAAAAAGATTTCGCCTGTAGTGAAACTGAGTGATGTCGGCATATTAATTCAAAATAATCTGGCTAAGCTTGTCACTGATTACCCTGAGCTTAAAGTGCTTGCACGCATCATTATGCCTGACCATATACATTTTGAACTTTTTGTACAACAACCCTTACAGCTTCATCTTGGTAGTATTCTGGCTGAATTCAAATCGAACTGTTCAACTTCTTTTCGGTATAAAACCGATGCAAAAACTAATAAATCCGTCCAGTCACTATTTACTCCGGGTTTTAATGACAAAATCGCTTTTCGTGAAGGTGCCAAAGATGCCTTTTCTAACTATATAAGTGATAATCCGCGGCGTTATCTGATAAAGAAGCACTATCCGGAATATTTTTATCATAAGTTGATGATAGATATAGAAGGGCGGTGCTGTGGATTATACGGCAATATGTTCCTACTTGATCACCCTCTGAAGGCAGCGGTGAAAATTAGCCGTCAGAAGGAACGCACTCCTGAGCTTGCTAAGAAAACAGGACTTTGGGAAGAGGTCCTGCGTTCTCAAGGTGTACTGGTATCACCGTTTATAAATCCGGAAGAAAAGAAATATTATGAGCGTGCTATTTCTTCCGATACCGGAATTATACTTATTGTCAATTATACTTTTTCTGACCGGAGTAAGCCTTACAAGAAGCTGTTTGATCTTTGTGCTGAAGGGAAATTACTGATAATTTCGACAGAGCAATATTTACGCGAGCAGAAAATCACTTACCCTGAGGCTCAATATCTTAATAGCATTGCGGCCGCAATAGCTCAATTAGCACCACAGCAGGCACGGCTGCGACCCAGACCGCGCTGAACAAGCGAGCTGAAGCTCGCACACAGAACCAGGAGGCACGCTTACATCAGCGGAAATAGCCGCTGTAGAGAGCGGGAGTATAGCGAGCTGAAGCTCGCACACAGGACCAGGAGGCACGCTTACATCAGCGGAAGTGGCCGCTGTAGAGAGCTGGACTATAGCGAGCTGAAGCTCGCACACAGGACCAGGAGGCACGACTGTCTTTACTTAAAGAAGCTACTTCCGTTGTCGTTGGTTGGGTAAGGGTGAAAGATATAGAGGAGTCGCAGCCGTGCCTTCTGGTTTTGTGTGCGAGGTTCAGCTCGCTTGTTCAGTGCGGTCTGAGTCGCAGCCGTGTCTTCTGGTTTTGTGTGCGAGCTTTAGCTCGCTTGTTTAGCGGGTAGGGGGGAGGGGTAGGAGAGCCGGATTTGGGTGAGACAATTTTTTTAGCTAATTTTGGTGCGTAGTTATTACGAATATAGTTCTGTATAAAGCAAAGTCGATGGAAGAATTAATTTATGACTTATTGAGGCAGTTTGTGGGTGAAAGCACAGCAGAGAGTGTGACACCGTGGGCATTGGTATGCGTCATCGGTCTGGCTGCCTGGCTGATTTATGTAGTGTGTGTACGGTTACTGATTCCGTTGGCTAATATATTAATACTCAAGACTGAAACTAAATGGGACGATGATCTGCTCAACAACAGGGTGCTTAAAGCAGTGGCGCAGTTGGCACCGGCTATATGGGTGGCGTCTACATTACCTGATGCTTTTCTGAAGCATGTGACGGTGTTTGAGTGGACCGGGCGTCTGACCAAGCTGTATATACTTTGGGCGACTGTACATCTGCTAATTGTGTTTCTGAGTAGTTTACAGGATGCTATTGATAAGCGGCAGATGCTGAAACGCCATAATCTGGAGATTGTACGTCAGACTGTTGTGCTGTTTGTAGTAATAATGGGTATAATTGTCGGTATAGGTATCATAATTAATCGCAGTCCTGTAGCTATACTGACAGCTTTAGGTGCCTCGGCAGCAGTGCTGATGTTGGTATTCCGCGATACACTACTTAACTTTACCGCCGGTATACAGCTTACTGTCAATAAGATGCTCAGCCGTGGCGACTGGATAGTGTGTCAGAAAGCCGGTGCTAACGGCGAAGTGATGGAGATAAAACTTACCACAGTTAAGGTTCGTAACTGGGATAACTCAATAGTAACAATTCCTCCCTATACACTTTTCACTGACTCTTTTCAGAACTTTCAGGCTATGCGTCTCAGCGGAGGCCGAAGAGTGTCGCGTTCAGTGCTTATAGATATTGATTCGGTGCGTTTTCTGAATAAGACGGAGATAGAAGCTTTACGCAATAAGGGTATGTTGGAAGGCATTGAAGAATACGCAGGTGAACGGGTTGTCAACCTTTCATTGTTCCGTCACTATATGGAGCATTTCCTTTCGCAGTATCCCGAAGTCATCAATCAAAATGATGAAATGCTTTATATGGTGCGTCAGCTTCAGCCTACACCACAAGGTGTACCTATCGAGCTTTACTTCTTCACTACCCGCACTTCATGGAAACCATACGAACATTTGCAAGCCGATGTTTTCGATCATCTCTATGCTACAGTCGGCATGTTCGGGCTTCGTATATATCAGGCACCTTCAGGCCGCGATATTCTTGCTTTAAGTAATTGAAATCAGTTATATAGATAAGGTATAGACATTTAATAAAGCAGTTCCGTTTCTCTGATGAGAACGGAACTGCTTTATTAAATAGTAATTAGGAGAATAAAGGTTAGTCGACGCTCCATTCGAAGAGGCCGCTGGAGTTATCGTCGGGCTGTACTATTTCCAGCTTGACGGCAGTTGTGGTGACAGGGTCGAAATTGACGGTGTTAGCCGCACCTTTCTCTACGCCGTAGCGGTCGGCGTTGGCTACATCCTGCCATTCGCCGTTATCGTCGCGGTAATAAACTTTCCACGATTTGGGTACGCGGCAGCCTCCCCAAGGAGCATCGTCATACCAGTGTACAGTGGCGGACTGAACTTTTGAAGCCTCAGGAAACTCGTAGGTAATCCATTCTGTGGTGCCTTGTTTGGGCCACCAGTGGTAATAAGGCATTGAACGGTCGTTTTCGTCCTTTGGGATAAGGCGGTCGTTTATAGCTGAGATTGAGGAAGCAGGGTGTGAGGCATCGATTTTGCTTAGTGAGGCGAGAGTGGGAGCCATAACCGGACGTGAGGCCGAAAGAGCCTGCGGCAGCCATACGGCCATCTGACCGGAGCCGCGGTGACACCATGCGTAGTAGGGAATGAGATTGACACGCACATCATCAGCTACGAGTCGGCCGTTGTCGTCATAACCGAGCACCTGTGCATCAGTGGTCATTGTTGTAAGACCGCACAGCATGTCGGGGCGTTCGGTAACATCGAATTTGGGCTTCTGATTCAGGAACACACTCAATACCTCGAAATCATTGTCAGGGAACTCGGCACAATATACTATCGGACCACGCTCAACAGCCACACGGCCGCGGTCAGCCTCGACTTTTGCGTGAGCCTGTACGGTACGCGGCTCCATATCAAGCTGCAGCGATACACGGTCGCCTTTCTTCCACTGGCGGTTGATAGAGTAATAGCCGTCGGAAGTCAGCTGGCCTTCTGCCGGTTGGCCGTTGACCATTACTTTGTAGCCTGTACGCAGACCGTCGTTATAGGTGTAAAGGTCGGAAGGCACAGGTTTGTTACGTACCCAGCCCGGGACACGCACTTTCATTGTGAAACGTCCGGCTTTATTCTGGTCTACGTTGATGTTTACGTCGCAGTTCCAAGGGTAACCGGTCTGTTGCGAAAGGATTACACCTTTACCGTTGACGTCAAGTTCACCGGTATTGTCCATGAAAAGGTTGACATATACGTTATCATCTTTAACAGCATATACATAGCCCGGTAGCGAGGGAATAAAGCGGCATATATTGGAAGGACAGCAGGCACAGCCGAACCAAGGTTGACGCTGATGCTGACCCATAGATTCGAGCGGGTTGGGGTAGAAGAAGCCGCCGCCGTCAAGTGACACACCGGAGATAAGACCGTTGTATAGTGTACGTTCCAGCACATCATAATACTTTGAGTCACCGTGCAGTAGGAACAGACGGTGATTGACGTATACATTACCGATAGCCGCACACGTCTCGCAGTAGGCTGACATGTTAGGTAATTCGTAATTTTCACCGAAAGCTTCGCCATTGCTTGTGGCTCCGATACCGCCGGTGATGTAGTACTTCTTACCTACGATATTGTCCCAGATATTATCAATAGCATTGATATAAGCAGAATCACCGGTCAGGGCAGCTACGTCGGCCATACCTGCATACATATAGGCGGCACGCACGGCGTGACCAACGGCTTCGTCTTGCTCCACTACGGGTTTATGGGCTTGACTATATTCATCTGTACGCTGTGTATAACCACGTTTGTCAAGGAAGAATTTAGCTTGGTCAAGATATTTTTTATCGCCTGTCACTAAGTAGAGCTTGGCAAGTGCCATTTCAGCTATCTGGTGACCCGGCACACGTACCACCTGACCGGGACCGTCGCCAATCTCGCGGCATACACAGTCAGCATATTTTATAGCTATGTCGAGGAAATTGCGTTTGCCCGTAGCCTGATAGTGAGCTATGGCACCCTCTACCATGTGTCCGAGATTATAGAACTCGTGACTGAGGTCTTCGACACTTTCCCAGCGCTTTGAACCTGCCCATTCGTGCGGATGCTTCGGATTCATGGTACGGCTGGTGTATAGATAACCGTCTGGCTCCTGTGCGGCAGCTACTATTACGAGCACGCTGTCGATATAGGCTTCGAGCTTCTTGTCAGGATAGGTCTGAAGCAGGTAGCTGGCGCCTTCGATAGTTTTGTAGACGTCGGTATCGTCAAATGCAAGGCCGCCGACTTCGTAGTCATCACTGGGGTGAGCGGCTTTGACGAAGTTTTCGTACCGGCCTGTTTCTTCGCATTTACTGAAGGCGAGCGGGATAGTGACTTCACGGCTGGCTTTGAGGCGCTGCCCCCAGAAGTCATCAGTTACTTTGACTGAGGTGAAAGGTACAGGGTTGATGGGATAACCATGTGAGGGGCTTTTCTCTTTCGGAGCTGCGAGAGCGCCGGTGCAGATAGTGGCAAGCAGGGTGGCTGCTAAGAGTTTTTTCATGATGTGGGGAGGGTTACGGATTACGATTACGCAGCAGAGCTGCGGCGGAAACGAGCTTCGCGCGGGTGAAATTTATTGTGGGTAAAACTTATTGTGATAAAATTTATTGTGGTAAAATTTATGCCGGAGGTGAGGAAGTGTGCTTTCGTCATTGCTCTTTGGGCATTACTCTTTCCTCATCACTCTTTCCTTATCACTTTTTGGTCATCACTCTTTGGGCATTATTTCTTGGGGAGGTATTCATCCCAGAGGGTGAGGGAGGAGATATAGCCGGTGAAAGGCCATTCGCGCTCAGCGTTGCGGCCGAGGGTGATGTATTGCGAGGGTTTGATGAGTAGCTGTATGTCTTTTTCGCTCACAAGACGGTCATTGATGTAGACGCGTTCTATGCGGCCGTCGAAGCAGACATATATATGCTGCCATTTGCCTTCGAGGTCTTTTACATCTTTCCAGCCGGCATCCTCATACCAGCCGTAATGGTTCATAACGCCACAGCGCGGCTCAGTACCGTTGACAGCCATGACTTTCTCCAACTCGTCGTGTGAGGTAGTGAAGTCGGCAAAGCATTCATTTTCTGCAATCTCCGGATTTAATATCCACGCTTCGAGAGTGTAGGGAGCATTATGGGTGAGTGTTGCGGGCAATCCGAACGATGACTGCATCACCTGTGTGCCATCAAAACGGAAACCTTTACGTCCGTCTATCTCCTCGACTATTACCGGCTCAGTCAGTGACTCGAAATAACCGTCTATACCGAAGTTAGGAATATAACCGACTGTATCACCCGGCACGAACATATCGGCATTAATATCCACTACTTTGCCGACACGTTCACGTGATGCCACAGGCATACGGCGCATAACTGTTGTGGCGTCATACTGTTTTTCGGCGTCAGTCAGCTGCCAGTTATAGAAATGTATATCGCCCAAAGTGAGAGGTTCAGTACCGCTGGCTACTGTAAGGGTACCGGCGGCAAGGTCAGGAATGAGATCGGCGAGTTGCCATTTGCCGTCGCGATACACCTGCGCTGTGAAAGTATGGCGCATGTCCGGACGTAGGGCAGCATTGGAAAAGGTTAGTGTCGAACCTGGAGCAAGCGTAACAGCGTCACGGCCTCCTGCACGGGCAGTCGAAGCATGACCCTGTGTCAGAGAGAAAGCACCGCCGAGCTGACCATGACGGTTATGCCATTCGCGACCGTCCCAGTCGTATGGTGAAAGACCGACCCACTGCTGCGGACACTCACCGCGTATGTCACCGAATACCTTTACATTCCAGAGGGCACCGTTAAAGCCCGGCTTTTCACCTCCGGTCGAAGTAATACGCACGTAACGCGCATGGGTGTTACCGAAATCCGTCATGGGACTTCCGGCAAGTCGGTTGTCACGTTTGTCTGCAAATATTTCCCATGTTTTACCGTCAGCCGAGGTCTCTATAAGATACTGATAGAACTGTGTGGCGTACTCCCACTGTGTCCAGATACTGCCTATGTCTTCGTTACGGCCGAGGTCTATCTCTATCCATTCCTGACCCATACCGGCCGGACGCCACAGAGTGCCGTTGTTGTCATCTACGGCATATTCAGCCTTGAAATTATCATCATAGGCCGATGAAACGCGCACAGGTTTACAATAAGCCAGATTATCCTTATGGTCAGGCAGTCTGCCGAGATTGCCTACACCGGTATGGGTAGGGGTGACAGGACATATCGAACCGTCCTTGTTAAATTCAAGTTTGTCGATGCACACCTGACGGTGAAAACCACGGTTGGAATGGGGATTGTCATGACGGTGATAGACTATATAATAATCGCCGTTTTCTTCTATCACGCTGTGATGACCCGGACCGTGCACTGTTCCGTCGGCATTAGTCTCAAGTATGCAGCCGCGATAAGTGTAAGGTCCGAGCGGTTTATCGGCAGTAGCGTACTGCACCCGGTAAGTATGGTCATGGCATGAACCGGACGAATACGTGAAATAATACACACCGTCTTTTTTGAGAACAAACGGAGCCTCGAAGAAATCAGTAACTTCTGTATTTGGAATAAGGCGGGTTTCGGTAAATGATTTCATATCCGGTGTCAGTTTACCGGCACCGCAACCGAAGCCGTCATATATGCCCCATGTACCCCAGTACATATAAACCGAGCCGTCATCATCAACGAATGTCTGTCCGTCAAGTGTTATGGCATTCTTGACAAAACGGTCAGGAACGAGTACTGCCTCACTTTCGCCGAGTATGTTAGTCCACGGACCACGTGGAGTTTCCGATACCCCTACATGAATCTGGCATGGCTGGCAATACACATAATAATATTTGCCGTCCGTCTTGTTCAGCATAACGTCGGGGGCCCATATCCAGTGACTGTCGGGCCAATTCATAGGCATCATGGTCCAGTTGACAAGGTCCTTACTCTGCCATAGCTGTGCCGGACCGAAGCCTGCACCGCTGCCGTCGGTAGTGGCGTACATATAATAGGTGTCGCCGAACTTTTTAAGCGTGGGGTCGGCAAAATAACCGGGTATAACCGGATTCATCGCACCCGGAGCATTGAAGGCCGTATCTGCCTGTGCCAAGGCTGAGCCTGTCAGTATAGCTATAAGAAATAAAGTATGTTTCATCTGGAGTTCAGCGGTCTGTGTCATTGAGGGTTATATCATTGGCAAGAGGATCGAGACGTAGCGCAAAACCACCGCCCGGAGCCATATCGAGTTGCAAAACCGAAGTATTGTCTACGGTCCGGACAAAGTGACGGTAATCACGGGCCGTTTTTGAGGCATTCACACCGTCGGCCATGACTGTGGCGCGATAGCGGACTCCTTCAGGCAGGAAAGACAGAGCGAGTGTGTACTCTCGCGGAGTCCACGAAGTCATACCGCCCACGAAATAGCTGTCGTTTGCCTCACGCATAGTGACTATAAATTCACCCATACGACCGTCAAGAATCTCAGTACTGTCAAATACTGTCGGCAGGCCGGCTATAAAATCCACACATTCCTCTTCACCCCGGTAAGCCGATGGTGAGTCAGCTAACATGGTGAAAGGCGAATCATGGACTATATATGTGGCAAGCTGATGAGCACGGGTGCCCTGACTCACAGGATAGGAATAGACGGGGCGCCAGTCAGCTTTTGTCGCATTGCGCATTGCCCCGGGAGTGTAGTCAACCGGACCGGCCATCATACGCAGGTAAGGAAAAGTGACATCATACAAGGGCATGTCTACCGTAGGGTCGGACCATTTCATCTCCTCCATGCCGAACACAGCCTCGAAATTTATAATATTAGGATAGGTACGGTTAAGTCCTGTAGGCTTGTAGAAGCCGTGATAATCAAGCATAAGCCGGTGACGTGCGCAGGCTTCGGCTATACGGTAAGCCATATCCACAGCCTGCTGGTCATCGCGGTCAAGGAAATCAACCTTAAAACCGGCGATTCCCATATCCGAATATCTACGGCACGCCTCTTCGAGCTGGTCGTCAAGCACGTTGAATACAGTCCAGAGCACGATATCAACTCCGCGTTGTTTCCCATAGCCGATAAGTTCCTGTAAGTTTATTTCCGGAATTACTGTCAGCATATCACCCGAAGCCGGTACATACCAGCCTTCATCAAGCACTATATACTCCAGTCCGTGTTGTGAAGCGAAATCTATAAAATGCTTATAAGTTTCTGTGTTGATACCTGCTTTGAAGTCAACTCCGTCAAGCGCCCAGTCATTCCACCAGTCCCATGCCACTTTACCGGGACGTAGCCATGAAATATCGTCCACACGCGAAGGAGATGCAAGAGCATAGACAAGATTGTTGACAGGCATTTTGCGGTCATCAGTAGTTACGGCCAGTATTCGCCACGGAAAATCACGCGGTCCTTTCACATCAGCTATATAGTCGGTTGTAGAAGTGACATAGAGCTGATGGCGCCATGGGTAATAATCAGTTTCAGCGGGTACTTTAGCAAATATAGCTTTCAGACTTCCCGACACGGAGTCAGCACTGACAAACATACCCGGATAGGATTCCAAATCTGATTCCAGTACAGTGAGACTTATAACTGGTTACAGATCAGGCGAAAAAGGCAGTAACGCCTGAAGCTGGGCAGACGAACTAACAGGTGTGACAGTATAGGTATTCTGAAAAGCCATAGCTAAAGGCTTCTCAGGATTAGTGGAATGTGCTAACCATATCCTTGCATCTTCAGGCAGTCGCATATCAGCCTGTTCAGCCAATACCCGGTCCTTACCCTTACGTGTTGTCGTGAAACGGTAGGCTATGCCGTCATCGGCCGCCCGCACTGTCAGTCGCAGGCCGTCGGAAAGGTTTATAGTTACTTCGTTATAGCGGATGGTAAAATCTTTCTGCCGGTAAAACGGAGCTTCTATATGCTCCTCTATATTATAGCGTGTGTGTGACGAGCGTATGGTGAGCGGTTTTGATACCGATTCCATATCGAGTTCTATAGGTGAAGGGAGCAGCAAGGGAGTGATGCCCCGTGTCACACCGAGAAGCAGGTGTCCGTCGTCGTCGGTGACTTCGGCTGTGACCAGACCGGTCGGAGATGTCACCGCTACCGAACGTGCGTATGCCGAAGTCACGGCACACACGGCCATTAGCAAGGCCGGTGCGAGATTGAGTTTCATGAGCAAGGTAGACTTAAAGTATGTAAGGAATGTTGCAAAAAACTTACGGGTGCAAAATAAGCGAAAGCAGACGAATCAGCATGTAAAAATCGTGCGAAAATGATGTAAAAAACGTCCGAACATGCAAAAAATAGTAGGTTTGGACGATTTTAACAGTATATTTGGACGATTTTAACATTGAGTTTGGAAATCTTGCCGTACATTTGCGACATAATCTAACTACCCGTGTGTCCGGCTATACGGATGTTGATATATCGTATACCTATTTTAAGATAAGCGGACACTATACAAATAACCTGACAAATCTATATGAAACTCATCACGACACTGACCACGGGCCTGACGGCTATACTGGTGCTTACGGGTTGCTCTGGCGAAAAAGTCTATGAGCGGCCGGCAGCCCCCGTCAGGGAGGTGCCCTTCACACAGGTGCACATCGACGACTCCTTCTGGGGCCCGCGCATCGAAACTAACCGTACTGTATCTATACCCTCTGCCTTTAAGGAATGTGAAAGAAACGGACGCTTTGACAACTTCGCCATAGCCGGCGGTCTTAAGAAAGGAGAGCACCGGGGCGATTTCTCATTTGACGATACCGACCCTTATAAAATAATAGAGGGCGCCTCATACTCGCTGGCTGTAAAATACGATGAAAAGCTCGATGCCGATCTCGACAGTGTCATCAATCTTATATCGGCTGCACAGGAGCCCGACGGTTATCTCACCACCTGTGTCACCAATAAGTGTGAGCGTCTTTCCGGGTGGTGGGGCAGTCACCGCTGGGAGAAGATAAACAGTCATGAACTTTACAACTGCGGTCATCTCTATGAAGCGGCTGTAGCTCATTATTTAGCTACCGGCAAACGCAGTCTTCTCAATGTGGCTATAAAGAATGCCGATCTTGTGTGTCAGGTGTTCGGACCCGAGGAAGGCCAGAAACATGTGCCTTCGGGACACCCTATAGTGGAAATGGCACTGGCAAAGCTCTATAAGGTTACGGGAGATAAAAAATATCTTGACACAGCCCGCTACTTTGTTGAGGAAACAGGACGCGGCACTGACGGCCACCGTCTGAGCGAATATTCGCAGGACCATAAGCCTATACTTGAACAGGATGAAATAGTGGGTCACGCCGTTCGTGCCGGCTATCTTTATTCAGGTGTGGCCGATGTGGCAGCTCTCACAGGTGATACCACCTATTTCAACGCTCTGACCCGTATTTGGGACAACATGGCTTCACGCAAGCTTTACATAACCGGCGGCATCGGCAGCCGTGCACAGGGCGAAGGCTTCGGACCTGATTATGAACTTAACAACCACACAGCTTACTGTGAGACCTGTGCCGCTATAGCCAACGTTTACTGGAATCACCGTATGTTCCTTGCTACAGGTGACTCGAAGTATGCCGACGTCTACGAACGTGCGCTCTATAACGGTGTCCCCTCCGGTGTGTCGCTGTCAGGCGATAAATTCTTCTATGACAATCCGCTCGAATCAATGGGACAGCATGAGCGTGCTCCTTGGTTCGGCTGTGCCTGCTGTCCGGGCAATGTGACCCGTTTTATGGCCAGTGTGCCGAACTATATGTATGCCACACAGGGTGATGATATATTCGTTAATCTCTACATACAGAGCGATGCCGATATAACCACTGAGAACAATAAAGTCAAAATACGTCAGGAGACCGAATACCCTTGGCAGGGAAAGGTAAAGATGACTGTCACTCCGGCGCAGGAAGGTGAGTTTGCTGTTCGTGTGCGTATACCCGGCTGGTCACAGGAATCACCGGTGCCGACTGATCTTTACTCGTTCACACGAAAAGCAGCCGATAACTATACACTGACCGTCAACGGCTCGAAAGCCGATGTGCTTAAAGGCGATGGTTATGCTACCTTAAAGCGTACATGGAAGCCCGGTGACGTGATAGAATTAACTCTCCCTATGGAAACACGACGTGTGCGTGCTAACGAAAATGTAGCCGACGACCGTGGTAAGTTAGCGATACAGCGCGGACCGGTGATGTACTGTCTTGAAGGCCGTGATCAGAGTGACAGCACAGTGTTTGACAAATACATACCTGAAGATACACGGTTTGAGGAATCTTACCGGGCTAATATGCTCAACGGCGTCATGACACTCAGCGGTAAAGCCCGTAAGGTAATGCGCGATGGCAGTGAACAGGAAGTAAACTTCACCGCGATACCATATTGTACATGGAATAACCGTGGCAACGACCAGATGGCTGTCTGGATTCCCGCTTCAGGCGACCGTGCTGTGGCTGTTCCTGAGCCGACATTAGCAAGTCGTGCCGAAATGTATTCAGAGCCTACAATACTTACTTCAGACGCACCGGCAGCCACCTCGAATCTGAACTGGGCGTGGGGTTACAATGACCAGTGGGAACCTGTGTCAAGCGCCGACACCTCGAAACCTTATCACTACTGGTGGCTGCGCCAGGGCACGCAGGAAAACTTGTGTTACCGTTGGAACGAACCTCAGAAAGTGAGCAGTGTAGATGTGTACTGGCTTGACTTCGACCACTATGACGGCAATTACCGTGTGCCCGAGAGCTGGAGCCTTCAGTATATGACCCCCGATAAGAAATGGGCTGATGTGGAAACAGCCTCAACTTTCGGTACCGCTAAGGATACCTATAACCATGTCGACTTCACACCTGTCACTACCACAGCACTGCGCCTCACAGCCAAGCTACAGGACGGCAACAGCGGCGGTGTCATAGAGTGGAAGGTGGACTGAGACTAATTAAAGCAAGTTAACTGAAAAATATAATACTAACTAACTACTCTTTACAAAATGATGAAACCAGATGTCAAACTAACCAATGTGCGCCACAGGTTGCTTGGCTTTGCCTCGCTCCTTGCGTTCACTGTGGTGAGTCCGCTGGCGATCTACTCCGTACCGCAGTCACAGCATGAACAGCAGGCTGCTACGGTGACAGGTCAGGTGCTTGACGTGAAAGGCGAGCCGATTATCGGCGCCAGTGTGCTGGTGCGCGGTACCACTACAGGTACCGCTACCGATATAGACGGCCGCTTCAGCATCAAAGCCGCTCCGGGTCAGGAACTCAATGTCTCGGGCTTCGGTTACATTCCTGCTACGGTAGTGGTAGGCAAGGAGAAGAACTATGAGATAGTGCTTGAAGAGTCGTCAGTATCACTTGACGATGTAGTGGTCATCGGCTACGGTACCCAGCGCAAGGGTGACATCACATCGGCTGTGTCGTCGGTTAAGGCCGAAGATTTCAAGGTTGGTAATAACAATAATGCCGGTGACCTTATTAAAGGTAAAGTGGCAGGTCTGACTATCACCAAGTCTTCCGGTGACCCGGGAGCAGATTCGGAGATAAGTTTGCGCGGTATCGTGACTGTGTCGGGCAATGCCACACCGCTTGTGCTTGTAGACGGTGTGCCGGGTGACCTCAAGAGTGTCGCTCCGGAGAACATCGAGAGTATCGATGTGCTGAAGGATGCTTCGGCAGCAGCTATCTACGGTACACGCGGTGCCGCAGGTGTCATACTTATCACCACAAAGGGCGGTCAGCGTAATGCCAACACCACGGTCAGCTATTCTGGTTATGTGTCCTGGTCACGCTGGTCGAAGAAGATGGACTTTATGGACGCTTCCGACATACGTGCCGGTAAGACCAATTATAAAGATGAAGGTTACGACACAGACTGGCTTGATGCTATAAGCCGCACGGGTGTGACCAACAACCACTCTGTATCAATATCAGGAGGTAATTCCAATACGGCATATTACGGCAACTTCACCTATCGTAATGCCGAAGGTGTTATGAAGAAGACCGGCAACGAGACTTTCTCAATGAACTTCGACATGAGTCACTGGATGCTCAACGACATGCTGAAGATTAATCTTAACGGTGTGGCTGAAGCTTATAAATATCAGGTAAACGATGCTGTTGCTATATATCGTCAGGCTGTGATACGAAATCCGACGTCACCGATATGGAACGAGGACGGCTCATACAATGAAGGTACTCTGCTGCAATACTATAATCCTGTATCAATGCAGAATGAGCAGGACGGTGTAGGCCGTTCGAACACTATACGTCTGACCGGTAACATTACCTTTGAGCCTATAAAGGGCTGGCAGACTAACCTTATGCTTGCTACACACCGTGGTCAGGGTACAGAGAAGAGTTATAAGACGAGTCTCCATGTCCTCAACGAGCTGGACGGTTTTGAAGGTACAGCTTCAATAGGTGAAAATCAGTATATCGATAATTATCTCGAGGTTACTTCAAAGTATAATGCCAACTGGGACGGTGTACACCGTTTTGAAGGTCTGGTAGGTTATAGCTACTCTGACAATACATGGGAAAATTCATCTATGTGGAATGCTAATTTCCCCAATGATTACTTTCAGTGGAACTCTATCGGTATCGGTTCTTACCTTTCAGATGGTAAAGCATCTATGGCTTCCGATAAAGGCTCAAGCAAGCTGATAGGCTGGTTTGCACGTGTAAGTTATGGTTATGATAACCGCTACAATATCCTTGCTTCAATACGTTACGAAGGTAGCTCGAAGTTCGGTGCCAACCATAAATGGGGTGCTTTTCCGTCAGTATCTGCCGGCTGGAACATCAATAACGAGGCCTTTATGGAGCATACACGCTCTTATCTTAACACACTCAAGTTGCGTGCCGGTTTCGGTATCACCGGTGTGATACCTTATGAGGAGTATATCTCGCTTGCTAAATATAGTTATGACGGTGCTTATTATTACCGTAACGGTAAGTGGCAGCATGGTCTGGTAGCAGGCTCTAATCCTAACCCCGACCTGAAGTGGGAAAAGGCGCGTGAGTTCAATGTTGGTGTGGATTACGGTTTCTTCGACAACCGTCTGTCAGGTAGCGTGGACTGGTACATAAAGAATACTTCGGATATGCTGTTCGATTATACAGTGCCGTCTCCTCCGAATCTTTATCCCACAACGACTGCTAATGTGGGTAAGATGCGCAATACCGGTGTGGAATTACTGGTACGCGGTATTCCCGTGCAGACTCATAACTTCCGCTGGGAGTCATCATTTACTCTCCAGACCAATGCCAATAAACTTGTCAGTCTGTCGAATGACCTTTATCAGACAGAAAATATACTTTGGCAGTGGGGTATAGGCGACCCTGTATCGCAGTACACTCACAAAGTTGAGGTAGGCAAACCTTTAGGTGAGATTTGGAGTCTTAAAGCAGTCGGTGTATCTGAAGATACCGGTATGTTCCTTATCGAGCAGCCCGGTACAGGATTGGTAGCAGAGTTCTATCAGGACATGCGTAACGATACAGACGGCTGGTATCAGCGCATAGGTAACGGTATACCGAAAGTGACTATCGGCTGGAGTAATACACTCGAATATCGTGGCTTTGACCTTTCGATGCAGTTTACAGGTGCTTTCGGTTTCAAGATTGTCAATAACCAGCGTGTGTTCTACGCTAATAATGCCCATGCTTATAACAAACTGCGCGAAGCGGCCGAGCCTGTGGCCGGAATCCGTCCGCTTGCAGCCGGACAGAGTCAGGCTGTGACCAGCTACTATATCGAGGACGGTGACTACTTTAAGATGTCGAATCTGATGCTCGGCTATACAATACCGCTAAAGAACGATAAGTGGATGAAACAGATACGTATCTACGGTGCGGTTGACAACCTCTTTACCATCACCAAATACAAAGGTATCGACCCCGAAATCAATGTCGAGAATTTCTGGACCGCCGGTGTTGACGACCGTGATAAATATCCGACAATACGTTCATTCTCTGTAGGTGTTAACCTTACATTCTAACCATCTGTAAAAACGACCATCATGAAATTCTTTAATATACGAAACGGTCTGCTTGCCGGTCTGACTGTAGCCTCGGTTGCACTGACAGGGTGTACGAACCTTGATGAGACCATATACAGCAAATTGCCCGGTGACGGCTCATACGAATTTACGGAAAAAGATATACAGTCGCAGTACGGACCTATATATGACCGTCTGCGTGACATGTATGACGGCTGGGAAGGCTACATGGATATCAGTCAGGAATGTGGTGATATACTTATGACTCCCTTCCGCTACGAGACTTCCGGCTGGGGTGCCCAGTACATTCCGCTGCACACACATGAGTTCAACTCCACAATCAATCACCTGTACCGTCCTTGGTATTCATGCTATCAGGGCATCAGTGCCTGTAACACTCTTCTTGACACGGAGTCGATAGCCGCTAATGAGACTGCTTCAGCCGAGCTTCGCACATTCCGTGCGTTGTTCTACTATGTGCTGTTCGACCTGTGGCGCAACATACCAGTGACAACAACCAATAACGTACCGGCCGGTTTTATGCCCGAACAGGAGACACCGGAGTTCACATATAACTTTATAGTAAACGAACTCAACGAGTCCAAACCGCTTCTGACCAAAACCAAAGAAGTAGGTCAGCTCAACTACTATGTAGCCTGTATGATTCTTGCCAAGATGTATCTCAATCATGACGCATGGTTCCCCGATGCACCCGACAGTAAATATTACGGTATGGCTATAGATGAGGTAAACGAAGTTATTAACTCCGGTCTTTACAGTTTAGCTTCGACTTACCGTGCTCCTTTCGCTTCGAATAACTCGGAATGTGACGAAATTATCTTTGCGCTCATGTACAGCAATCAGTATGCAGGTTACGGTACCGGTCACGGCACCAATCACTTCTGCAAGTGGTTTATGGCCGGTTCGCAAGGTATGTTCGGTGTTACGTTTGACCCGTGGAACGGTTCGGCATGTATACCTCAGTTCCTCGAAACCTACGACCGTGACGACAGCCGTAAGGCCGACACATGGAAGTGGGGTGAGCAGAACGACATCAACGGCAATCCCATTTATATCGACGGTGTGCGTCTGAACTACACTCCTGAAGTGTAC
>CAMWKC010000015.1 GCA_947174735.1 uncultured Porphyromonadaceae bacterium | reverse complement strand
CAGGATAGTAGTTGCTTGTGACAGAAAGTTGTTGGAACTTTTTTATTGAAAGAAATTTTTAGCAACCTATATAATGTGATAAAAATCTCCAGAAATGAAAAAATTAATAACAACTTTATAGTGATACTATTTTAGTTGGCAAAGATAAGCTATTTTTATGATATATAATATAAAGAGGAGGTAATTTTTCAGGGCTCACGCATGAAATTTAACACTCATTAAAGACCTGAGCTAAATAGTTAAGGCTAATCATACATTTCGTGCACTGACCCTTCAGAGTTAATTTGTCATTCTGCCGTTTTGAGCATTTCAAGAGTATATTTCCGCATAGCCGAAAAGTTCATGGCTCCGTTTCCAGTCCGAACTCTGTACTGAGCCTGCTTGAAGGTCACATCAAGATGCCAATACAGTCTATTCTCAATACCAGTGAGCCCGGACTCTTCCGGCCAAAAAGAGGCTTCATTGCATTCCTCACTGCTTAGATAGTAGATTGTCTCTTTTGAAACCTTAACGTCACAAGACCTCTTGCGTAAGACTTTTATTATCCTACTCAGACCGAGCTATTCCTCATACATACCCTCCTTTTCGAGTTGCCGTGTGTCAAGGATGGAGCAAGTATATACAATTTCTCCGAGTTCAAACACAAAAAGTCTATTTATATTTGACTATTAAGTTGCGCTTAAAAGCTAATATTCCATTCAGCATCTTCGTAGACTTCATACAAAACCTTACTACCTATTATTTTTAGCTCGATATGGCCAACCTTATATCCTTTTTCTGACCATTAATAACCTTCTTTGACCAAAATACATCTAACTGAATATATTACTCTAATAAAAGTCATATCAAAAGCAACAAGACTTTCATTTTGACATTTGATTTACAGATAAATCCTTGCATATCATGAAAATTCTGACGAAATTTGTATGGATTTGTACATAAACAGTATTATAAGATTTAGTGAATTGATTTTAATAATTCACTAATAATTGCCAATGTATAGCCTTTAATTTATAAATGACTATAATGAGAATACCTAAATTTATGTTTTATGCTATTTTGTTTGCTGCTGTTTCCTCTTGTGGAACGAAAACAAACGCAGACACTGCTACAGAATATAATGAGCACAATCCTGTGACAGAAGAAACAGTTGTAAATAATACTGAAGCGATAGAGTTGATTACTACAGTATATGATAAGTTCGTGTTTGCAATAGATTCAAGTGGAAGTGATAATCCTGAAGAATATTTTACAGCAAATGCATTGAAAAAACTTCAGGAAGATTACGAGTTTGATTGTGAAGACGGACCTTGTTATGCTTATTACGCCTTAAGGACTGAAGCACAGGATTCCAAACCGGCAACGGAAGAGGTGTCTCAGATTTACAGTATAGAAGCAGCTGAAAACGGATGGTATGTTGTATCTTACTCAGATATGGGATGGAAGGGCAAAACACGTGTAAAGGTTGTTAACGGAAAAATTGATGCTTACGAGCGATTAAAACAGTAACGCTTTGACAGCGCATCATATCCTAATTGGAAGGATAGATATCTATACAATTAAAACAGCTTAGAATGATGAAATTTATTCAGAAGTTTCCAGATGTGCTATCAGTTCATTGGCAGACACAGCTTCCATTTTAGAGAAGGCAAACAGTTTCTTTCCCAAATCTTTGAAAGAGGCCCCGACATGGTAAACTGTATCATCTATGATAAGGAAACGGTCATGGGCTTTACGGTAGGTTTTGACTTCAATAGGAGCATACTGTGAATTATGACGCTCTAAATCCTGTTGTAATGTACGGCTGACAGAAGGTGTGAATATAGTGGCCGTCACTTCAGCTTGCCGTTTGTCAAGCTGACGGAATACTGAATCATCTACATAATTATCTACTATCACTATGCGCTTTCGCGCACTGCGTATGAAATCACACATCAGCGTGTATGCGTCGAATATCTGACCGTCAAAGAAGATGCCTTCTTTCGGAGGGAGTGAAGTATTAATAATGAAATCTATCTTTTCTTCTGTTTTCGCCATTCGATATTCCAAGCGCTCAAAACGTTGGGAAACTGCATAGCCCTTCATAAGATATTCTTTGAGTATCTTATTCGCCCATTGACGGAAAAGGGTTGCATTTTTACTATTCACTCTATATCCTACCGATAAGATAGCGTCTAAGTTATAAAACTTGGTTTTATATATTTTTCCATCAGCAGCAGTATATTCCAAAATGGAATGAACTGAAGCTTCAACCAATTCTTCACTTTCAAAAATATTTTTAAGATGCTTTGAAATAGCAGGTTGTTTTACACCGAACAAATCTGCTATCTGCTGCTGTGTCAGCCATACAGTCTCGTTCTCCAAACGGACTTCAAGTCTGACAGTCGTGTCCGGTTGGTACAATATTATCTCATTATCTTGCGATGACGGTACAAGCGGAATAGGAGTATTTTCATTCATAATGAAAAATTAGGGTATTATTTTTTGTTTAGAATATCATAAATATAGCACAATCAAGCTGAATCATTCATAGCCTTGGTTTCTATTCATTCTTCTCCAGATGTGCTATCAGCTCATTGGCAGACATGGCTTCCATTTTAGAGAAGGCAAACAGTTTCTTTCCCAAATCTTTGAAGGAGGCCCCGACATGGTAAACTGTATCATCTACGATGAGGAAACGGTCATGGGCTTTACGGTAGGTTTTGACTTCAATAGGAGCATACTGTGAATTATGACGCTCTAAATCCTGTTGTAATGTACGGCTGACAGAAGGTGTGAATATAGTGGCCGTCACTTCAGCTTGCCGTTTGTCAAGCTGACGGAATACTGAATCATCGACATAATTATCTACTATCACTATGCGCTTTCGCACACTACGTATGAAATCACACATCAGCGTGTATGCATCGAATATCTGGCCGTCAAAGAAGATGCCTTCTTTCGGAGGTAAGGAGGTCTTAATAAAAAAATCAACCTTATCCGAAAGTTCGTCAAGTCGACGGTCATGTTCGGAAAGTCGGTGATCAATACGGGCCTCTATATACAGAAGCCGTCGATTCACGTTATATCCTCGTAAAAGATATTCTTTAAGAATTTTGTTAGCCCATTGACGAAATTGTGTGCCACGTAAAGATTTTACACGGTAGCCAACCGAAATAATTACATCAAGATTATAATATTTTGTTTTATAGCGTTTTCCATCAGAGGCAGTTGTCAAGGATTCCTTGACAACTAATTCTGGAACTAACTCTCCTTCTTTGAAGATATTGTTTATATGGAGACTGACATTCTGTTTACTGGTTTGAAATAACTCCATCATTTGATTCTGAGTTAACCAAACAGTATCATTCTCGAGCCTTACTTCAAGCTTAACAGTTGAATCTGGCTGATATAGTATTATCTCATTATCTTGCGATGATGTTACTAATGGTATTTGTGTTCTATTATTCATGCTACAAATGTAGATAAATATTCCGGAATTTCTTTATTTACAAAACATATAAATTTTTATTTATATAAATTTAATTAATTATTTTTCGTTTTATCTATTATAGTAACAAGTTAATCGATTAATTACCTTATAATTTTTCTTATTCTGTTCCCCTCCTTTACGACATATACACCATGAGGCAGACTGCGAAGAAAGTCATTATATACAGAGGTTATTTCATCGGCTCTTATTACTCTTAATAACATACCTGACATATCATAAACAGAAACATCGCCGATAATCTCCTCAAGCTCTTCTAAATTCACCCCGGCATAAGGATCTTCAGTTGTCATTTCTATGTATCTGTCTTCTATGTCGTAGTAATAGAAGGCCTTAAGCGATGTTATGTTCTTGTCTTGTAGATTAGCTATATAAGACGGTACAAGTACATGAAATTCAGTAGTGGTCTGACTATAAACCGGTAGTATAGTCTCATAAACATACTCTTTCCCGTCAGCTACAATCTCAAGTCGGACTGTATGTTCAAAGTTATTAATAGTATTATTACTGATAGTTATGGCAAAAGCTCGTCCCGAAACGGTCGCTGTAAACTCGTTCTCTACCTCATGGATATTCTCAGCCAGAAATAATCCGGGATCAAGTCTGTGATTGGGCGGTACTGTTATTGTAGCTCTACCGCTCTTAACTTTTACATCCACTACAGACAATGCATCCTGCCATACCTCTTTCCATGTATCTTCAAGATTGGATTTGGAATATAGTTCCAATGTATAATCACCGTCTGCTAAATCAGCAGGCAACTGCACAGTACGATGACTCGCTTCCTTGAATGTATAACCCGGACTGAGGCCGTATCTACCCTGACCCAAAATATCAAGAATCTCTCCGTCTTTGATAAGCGCCCAGCCGAATGTCACAGAGACTTTCTCCATGCTACAGTTTCTTAAACGGCAACTTAAAGTAAATGATTCGTCCAAAGGAAGATTTATTCTGCTGAGATTAATATCCCCATTAAGTATAACAGCCTCCTCGGATACCGAAGCCTGAAGCGGATAATCAGTATAATCAGGAGTGGGAAAACAATTTATTACCATTACCTGAGACGCATTATAACAAACTCCTTTACCACCGGGATAGTTACCGGTCTGATTAAGAACATTAATATTACAGAATTTATCGTCTTTACCACCATGACCGAAATTCACATGATAATCTCCGTTCTGATTAAGACCGTCCACTACAAAAATATGATCCGAACGATCGTCACAAAAGAACCATGTTCCTCTGTAAAATACAGGATGACCGGCTCTAAGTTGCTCATTCAGCAACTCAATCCATTCTGCAGTAGAATAATGTTTTCTGTGCAGATAACGGCTATCCGGAGAAATGTGCAGATTATGTTGCATACCGTAAAGCATCTTGGCATAATTGGTGACGCTGGTCGATGAACCGTAACTGACATGCATGGCCACACCGCAGGCATACATAAGGTCAGCTACACTCTTTGCCTCCGATTCTGTATATTCTCCCTCAGAGTATGAATCAAGGATCTCATCCCAATTAAAGTTTATAGCCTCCATATCAACACAAATAGTATCAACACCGATTACTAACTGTGCTTCCCCATACCCATGCTCAGGTAGCTTATACAGATTCAGAATCTCTGCAATCGCTGTAGGGCCGCAACCTGTCACTGTTCCCTCAGGGCACGCGGCATTATAAGGTGCTTTCTGATTATACTTAGCTGTCAGTAATATTGGTACTTCCTGAGCCATAACCGATATAATACTCAAGCACAATACTAATAAAAAAGCGATAGTACGTTTCATGATATGATATTATTTATGATGTATCTTAGGAAACATTTTGCGTACATGAAGAATGAGTTTGTCAACCGATTTATCAGCCACAACGATAGTAGTAGCCACAATAATAAGGAAGCCACCTAATATATCGCGGGCAGTGATAGACTGGCCAAGAAAAGTAATGCTCAGAATAACAGCTGACACAGGTTCGAGAGCGCCGAAAATAGCTGTGGATGTGGAGCCTATCAACTGGATAGCACGTGTGGTACAGGCTAAGGATAGAACAGTAGGTATAAGTGCGAGAGCTAACAGATTAATCCAGCCGGTAGGCACAGCAGGCAATATAACTTCGTAACCTAAGGGTATCATGACTACATAGACCAGACAGCCCCATACCAACACATAAAAAAGAAGTTTAGTAGTGGGAATAGCCTTAATCGTCTTCGACACATTGACAAAAATAATATAAAGCGCGTAGGTAAGAGCCGACACCATGACTAAAAGACAGCCGTACGGACTCAGAGTCTGTCCGCCCTGCGGTTTCATAAGCAGAATCAGTCCCGCACTCATAATCAAAAGGCATACAGCTACAGTCAGTCTGAACTTCTCATGAAAAAAGAATATCATCATGACGGCAACCATTATAGGATATACAAAAAGCAGTGTCGAAGCAATACCGGAATTCATATAGTTATAGCTTTCAAACAAAGTCAGCGATGACAACGACATCAGAATACCTAAAATAGCCGTGGGACCAATCTCATCTTTCGATAACCGGAATGTTAATCCACGCATATACATAATAACCGCAAGAAACGGCAGTCCCATCGTATATCTGAAAAGCAGAACTGTGCTGGGATTCATACCTTGCTCATACAGGGGTATGGCAAAAGCTGGATTAGTACCGTAAGCAGCGGCTGCAATAGCTGCTAGAATATATCCTTTCAGATGGGCTGTGGTCATGATCTGATTATACTGATTAAGAATATCTGTAATAAGGTACAAATTTACAAACTTTATTAACTATATTTGCACTTCGGAAGTCAATATTTCCCGGTGGCTTTTACTCCTGACTTAACACTGTATATTTTTATATGTACATAAATACGGACATAGTGTACGAAAACGGACAGTTAATAAAACTGGTAATAGGCTAAATATTAATAACTTGACATTTTGGCACAGGAAATGCAGACAACCTTAGCAGTAACTATAAACAATATCATAAACACACAACAAAACCTTTGATTATGATTCGATTAAGCATGTTATTCTTAGCGTTTGCCGTTGCTGTCATTTCAGTTTCGGCACGTACAGTAAGCGGTACGGTTTTATCTGACAAAGACTCCACAGCTGTTGCCGGAGCCACATGCCGTCTTATGGCTGACGATAAATTGCTAACAGCTGCTTCTACCGATGCAGCCGGTTCTTTTACGATTGATACCGATATCAGAACCGCTCTTACTCTTGAGGTCAGTCAAACAGGTTATAATACAACAGAAATTATTATCGAATCAGGCTCAAAGAATATCAATATAGGAAATATATTTCTGAACGAAGGCACAACGCTTGATGAAGTGACAGTAACAGCCAATCAGCTGACCTATGCCAAAGGACGTACTATAATATATCCTTCAGCCGCAGATGTCAAGGCCTCTTCAACTTCAATACGTCTTTTCCAGAAACTTCCGTTAGCCGGTCTTGATGCAAATCCGATTAACCGCACACTAAGTGTTGACGGTGGTACTCCTATGATTCTTATTAACGGAGTTCCTTCTACTATTGAAGACGTCAATGCACTACAGCCTAAGGATATTGCCAAGATAGAATATTCGCGTGTCACTCCGGCCAGATATGCCGACAATGGAAAAAGCGGTTTTATCAATATTACGCTCAAGCAGCGTAATGACGGCGGCCAGATATACACATGGGGACGCAGTGCTGTCAATACGACCTTTGTCGATGCCAACATACGCGGTTCCTATCATCAGGGACCTTCACAATTCACCCTTTCCTATAATCCTTCATGGCGTAACTATCAGGATGTCTACGACAACATGACCGAAAGCTATATCGGTAATGATTTCCGTGTGAACCTCGAGCAGCACGACCGCGATCCGTTCAACTATGCCTATCACAATATAAATCTCAAATACGACTACAGTCCGAATATCAACACACTTTTCTCAGCCACATTCAGAGCAACTCCGTCAACCGACAAGAGACGTTCGATAGCACATACGTTCGATTCGTATATGGGCGAGTATAACAATGATAACCTAAGTACAGGAAAAAATTTCTCACCATCACTTGACCTGTTCTTCCGTCGTGATTTCAATCCACGTAACACTTTGGAAGTACAGGTAGTAGGCACACTCAGTTCAAACGATTACCGTCGTAACAACCAGTATATTTATCCTGACGGCGACACTGAGAGTTTCATCATGGATGTTGACAGCCGTCGTCGTTCACTCATAAGTGAAATCAGTTATATACATCAGTTCAGCGATAACACATCTCTTTCCGGCGGGTACCAGAATACCGTATCACGCAGTACTAATACCTATCTTACGACTGACTACAAACCCGTACTGACAGAAAATAACAATTATGTGTATGTGCGTTTCGGACAGCAGATAGGAAAGGTATATCTTTCAGCCGCTACAGGCGCAAAACTATTCTGGATAAAGAATGACATGAATAACCGTCATTTCATACGTAATCTATCAACCGTATATCTGTCATGGAATATATCCTCACAATGGAATATGTCGGCTGCTTTCCGCTACTCACCCGGCATACCGTCGCTGTCGACTCTTACAGACTATCCGCAACAGCAGTCGCCATATCTGATTTCTAACGGTAGTCCGGATCTGAAAGTGTCGGAATCTTTCACATATCAGCTTATGCCTTCGTTCCAGTATAAGAAGTTCAGTGCTTCGTTACTGATGAATTATAATAACGTCAATAACTTTGTTATGAGCGATGTTGTGTACCTCGGCGACCGTATGTTTCTTTCACAAAGTATAAATGCCCGCAGATCATGGTCAGCAGGAGGAAATCTGAATATGAAACTGAGCGGCATAGCAGGATTCGGAATAAATGCCAATCTCAGTCTCTATCATTATGAGACAACAGACGTAATATGGACACATACTCTCACAACTTTTAATGCCAGTTTTTCACTGTGGTGGAATAAGGGTCCGTTCACTATCTCTTACTGGCGCAAAGTACCGGGTAAATATCTGAGCGGCACTTATGTAGGCAAAGATGAAAACGGTGATGCTCTCAGTTTTGAATATCAACCCAATAAGCACTGGACAATAGGTCTTGACTGGATGTATATGTTTGACTCCAAAGGTACACGTTATCCGGCATGGAATTACTCCCTCGTCAATCCTTCCTATCGTGAGCGCTATATTAAGGATAACTCAAATATGATTGTACTTTCGCTCAGCTATACCACCGATTTCGGCTCGATATTCCGTTCGGCACGCCGTTCACTTAATAACTCAGACAACTCATCTTCGCTTCTGAGGATGTAATGAATAAAGAATCGGTCTTAACCAGTCGTATCAGAGTCGATACGACTGGTTAAGACCGATTCTTGTTTTATTAATGACATAAGTAAACCATACAGACCAAATATTGTAAATTAAGTCAAGATTTCGGACGTCTTATAATAAATTTTTTGAATTATCAAATAATATACTTTATTTTGATATATTGATATAGGTAATAATTTTGAGCCATATTCAATCATTTTAAGTTTACTTAAAGAAAGAAAAGACATCTCTTATATGGGAAAAGGTGAAATAAGAAGAATTTCGACAGCCGACAGGATTCTGCTTAAACGTCTGTTCCTCGATGAATGCCGCTTTCATCTTAAGGACGAAGTGATGGATGAGTTTCTTGACCTGGGTACAGTCATTGAGTTCGGCAGAGGTGAAATGGTATGTCGCGCTGGTCTGATAGACAGCAATATATACGTGGTAATCGAAGGTATAATCTCGCGTTGGCGCTGGAATAACGATAAAGAGGTAGTGGACACATTCTCGCTGCCCGGCACAATGTTTATGGATTATCATTCTTACTATGCCTCGCTTGATGCCCATGCCTTCTTCGAAGCCTGCTGTCCTGCCAGACTGCTCAAGGTATCGGCACGCGACTTTGACAACCTTATAGAACGTTCGCACAGTTTCGCACGCTGGGCTCTTAGCATGGCACAAGGACAGTTGTACAGCTACGAAATACGGGAACTGAACTTCAACGGCGATGTTTCCGAACGCTATGCGGCTCTGATGCAGAATCGTCCTGAGATAATACGCAAGGTACCGATGAAAACAGTAGCTGCTTATCTCGGTGTGTCACCACAGTATCTGAGTACATTGCGTAAAGAATGGCACAATTCCAGCTCACAGAAACGTACCACTTGATAAACAGATAACATCTATAACTAACTTAAACCCAATTCGTATGAGAAACTTTACTCTTGCAATGGCTTTAGCTATCGGCGGCCTGACTATGAGCGGGCAGGTATCGTCTCCGGCTTCTCTTACCCGAGACCTTACAGGTGGGATGATGAAACATTTTGAGAGAAACAATGGCGAAAACGGTGAGACCGCACATATCCGGAAAGCGCCCATCGCACCTGAAGCTATGCCTATGCGTGAGATAGCAGGACCGGATGCAGCTGGTCAGATTATCGATTATATACCTGAGGGCGAGATGAAAGTCTTTTATAAGACCGGATTCTATTATGCCTACAACTGGCTCTTAGGTATGCTCTCCGGCTCTCTTGACGGTAGTGTATCACGTGTTGTTACATCTCCTGATGGCAGTAAGATGTATATTCAGAATCCGGTGACATACTTCTCGGATGGTGAAGACAACTGGATTGTCGGCGATGTCAGCGATGACAAAGTGACTTTTACTTTCCCGCAGCTTATAAGCTATTTTGCATATGAGTATGGTGAGGGTAATTTAATAGAATTTGCTGACTATGCTTTGAAGCTTGAATTCATCGAGTCAGAAGATGGAGAAAGTGGCTGGTATTATCCTGCAGAGAATCAGGATTACACTTTCCGTATTCTTGCTGATGGCACACTTGAGCCTACCGAACCGGAGACAATGATCGGTCATTGTAGTTGGGTCGAAAAAGAAGACACAGATTCCTATTGGGCATGGCAGGGTACTGGTGATCTTCTTTCATCGATGAAGGAATTAACTGATGTAGCTGTTGAAGTACCAGCAGAGGTAGAGATGGAAACATGGAATCTTATTTTAGGTATATCGACACGTGATGTAAAAATCGGAGTAAACGGAGACAAGATGTATTTTGCCGGTTCGTTTACCGAAATGCCTGAGGCTACTGTTGTAGGTACTATTGAAGATGGTAAAGTCACTTTTGATAATGGCCAGTATCTTGGTATATTATGGTCAGATTCATCTATGGTTTATTTCCTTACTGGCTATATGGAAGAGCTTGAAGATGAAAACGGTACTTATAATAACTTCGTCATCACCGAGAATATGACCTTTGACTATGATGCGGAGAAAAAGATTCTGTCATGTCCTGAAGGTACTTTTCTGCTTTCTACTGTTCCTAATAGGGCTATCTATTACAGTTACACAGAATCACCATATATATGTATGCCGAATCCGGATGCTAAAGTAACTAAGCTTCTGAATCCTGTGATAGTAAATTTCCTTGATTATGATGAAGAAGAGGGCTATTATCCTGAAATAGTCTTCAATTTCCCTATTGTTGATGCCGACAAACAGCCGCTTGATAAATCCAGACTGTATTATCAGGTGATTGTAGACGGTGTGCCATACGAATTCTACGATAGTGAGTATGAGTTACCCGATGGTGAGACAATGATTACTGATGTACCTTTCGGCTATAATTCTTCATCTCTTGGTTTTCATGCTTCAGGTGTTAAGCATAACGTTATCATCTATTCAACAGGTTTTGATACACTCGGTATACGTACCCTCTATAAAGGTAATAGCGAAACGATATATTCAGATATAGCATGGATTGATCAGTACACTAAGGTCAACGAACTTTCGTCAGCTAAAGATATTACAGCTGTACACTACTATGACCTTATGGGTAATGCTATTGTAAACCCGACAAACGGTATATTCATTCGTCAGACCAAATACACTGACGGCTCCGTAAAAGCTGAAAAGATAGTGAGAAGATAAAGTCCACACAGACTGTCTCCGCAGTATGACAGTTAATCGCCTTACTCTGTGCGAAGCAAGGTAAGGCGAATTTTTAATACAAAAAGCAGCACTGACTACAATTGTAATCAGTGCTGCTTTTTCATTCAGATATTATCAGGAGACATTAATCTCTGTTCCCTGTTTAAGGGCTTCCACATAACTGTCGATACGATGCAGTTCTTTAGGAATGTCTATCGACTGCGGACAATGAGGCGAACACTGGTTACAGCCTATGCAGTGACTTGCCTGCCGAAGTTTCGGTACAGAACGGTCGTAACCTATCAGAAACGCCCGACGTGCCTTAGCATAGTTTTCAGACTGACGGCTTTCTGCCACATTTCCCTGATTGACACACTTGTTATAATGCAGAAGTATAGCAGGAATGTCAATACCGTAAGGACAAGGCATACAATATTTACAGTCATTGCAGGCAACTGTAGGATACTGCACCATCAGGTCAGCCGTGTCATAAAGGAACTGTGTTTCCTCCTCTGTAAGCGGTACAAGAGGACAATAAGTACGCAGATTATCCTCCAAATGTTCCATATAAGTCATCCCGCTCAGTACAGTCAGCACATCCGGATGCGACCCTGCATATCTGAAAGCCCAGGAAGCCACACTGTTTTCCGGCGCTCTTTGTTTAAGACGGGCAGCGATATGATCAGGTACATTCGACAGACGTCCGCCAAGTAAGGGTTCCATGATAACGGCTGGAATACCACGCTTCTCAAGCTCACCATACAGATACTCACCGTCGGTATTACGCGGATTCAGTTGCTTAGCATGTTTCCAATCGAGATAATTCAGCTGTATCTGTACAAAGTCCCATTTATATTTATCATGATTGGCAAGTGCCCAGTCAAATACCGCTATATCGCCATGATACGAAAAACCGAGATTCCTTATACGTCCGGCTTCCCGCTCGGCAAGAAGAAAATCAAGTATACCGTTATCAATATAGCGTGCTTTGAATTCCTCCATACCCTTGCCTGTACCGATAGCATGAAGAAGCATATAATCTATATAATCGGTCTGAAGTTCTTTCAGCGAATTACGATAGATACCGATTGATGCCTCACGACTCCATGTCTGAGGAGCGAAATTAGACATCTTAGTCGCTATAAAATAAGAATCACGCGGATGACGCGACAAGGCTATTCCCGTAGCATGTTCCGATCGGCCTTTACAATAAGCCGGAGATGTATCAAAATAATTTACACCGTGCGCAATGGCAGTATCTACCAGCCGGTTGACAGTCTCCTGATCAATGATATCCTCCCCTTCCTTCTCTCCGGACGGTATCGTCGGCCAACGCATACAACCGTAACCGAGTATCGACACCTTATCGCCCGTCTTAGGATTGGTACGATAGGTCATTTTATCTGTAGGCAGTTCTCCGGCGGCTGCATGCTGAGCAGCCATCTCTTTAGAAGATGACTTACAACCGGCCAAAGCAAGCCCCGTAACACCCATACCGAGACCGAGTCGTTTCAGAAAATCACGTCTGTTTATATTTTGTTTACTCATACTCTACATATATTCATTCTGTTATCAGATTCTGTCCCTATTATAAACCTACAGAAGTCTGTCATGCAAAGTTAATGATAATTATTGAAATATGACTTTCACAAATCACTTCTATTCTGTCATAAAACAGACAAATAGTTCAGTATAACATCCTCTCACATATCTTCCATCGTGAAAAGTTTCGTTTCCATTTCATACTGTGCTAAAGCGCTGTTTTTAATGCGCTCTATTTTTGCCATAAACTTTTTATGGTCATAAATACGTAGCTGACGCTTCACTTCGGCTACAAGGGCCTTCCGGTTATCAGTCTTTATGCCGACAATATCGATTTCGCTCGCCTCAATTCCCAATTTCGGTTCCCACCATGACCCCAACTCTCTGAACCCTCCCTCTTCGGCTAACTTCTGTCGAAAATAACGTTCAAGCATATATCCGGAATATGTGGGATACTGTGCCAGTATCAGCGCTGTCAGATCATCGTAATTGTCAAGTTCTATCATCGATCGATTACGTTCTATAAAACGGAACCAGAACTGTAGGAAATTATCTGCAATACGGAATCTTACTGTATTCTTACTATTCGGTTTAGCAAATACAGGTCGGTACTTAGTAATAATATTATAAGTATTCTCAAGTCTTTCAAGATGTCCTCCTATAGCCACATCGCCTAACATTGCCGTTATCTCAGACTGTGTGGTTTTTCCCTCTGAAATAGTAAGTAAGATAGAGAAATATGTGCCATAATCACGACCAAATTCGGTAATCAGCAGATTACGTCCTTCATCTATAAAAGGTGACATAATCGAAACAGTAAACTTTAACATAGCCTCTGCAGTTATATAACCGTTGTCACATAACAGCTCTATGTATTTCGGTATACCACCCGTTATAGAATAGAGTGCCAACAGATCTTCATTGCTGTAAAAGGGATTATAATCATAAAGTATATCTTTTATCACACCTATACGAAAAGGTTTAAGCCTAATAATATTATCAGCGCGTCCAAACAGAGGTTCATGAGCATCAGTAAAAATTTTCTTCATCATTGACAATACACTTCCACTGAGCACAAGATTCATTTTCGTTTCCTGTCTGTAACTATCCCAAAGATTTTGAAGTTCACTGAATACAGAGGGATTAATATTCTGGAATTCTTGAAATTCATCTATGACGATAGTAAAGCTCCTGCTTTTTGCCACCTCAAAGAGATACTTTATTACATCAGCAATTTTTATAAGACCATCCGGTATATAAATCTTTAGTTTTTCACGTGCCTCTCTGACAAAATCAGTTGCTAAAGCAGCTTCCGTCTTACGTGCTGTGAAGAAATAAAGCAGAGGTATATCCGTATTATCGGCCAAAGCTTTTTTTACAAGACTTGTCTTACCTATACGTCTGCGACCTGTAACAACAGTCATTCTTGAATTACGTGTGAATGCCAACTCTCTGATCCGTCGCAGTTCTGCTATCTCTATTTCACGGTTATAGAATTTCATACATTTATATATTTGCAACCGTGGTTGATTCAACCACTGTTGCAAATATATAAATAAATAATAAACCAATCAATAGAATTTGTCATGCAGAAGTAAAAATATGGCAGAAACTTTTTCAGAAAGGTTGAGTTTTTGGAAAGATATGTGTCTTATAGATGTATGACCATCTAAGTTACACACTTATATTAACCAACTCATTTATAATGAAAATTGTATTGACTATCCTCATAATAGCTGTAGCTTTTATCACAGCCGGTGCTCAGAAATATTCATATATATTCAGTAATACCCCTGTTTCAGAGGCTATAGTACGTATGGGAAAAGATAATCCGGAACTAAATGTAGCATTCATCTATAAGGAACTTGACCATTACAGAACTTCTGCCCGTATCTGTACCGATGATACTTATGAAGCACTGAAACAACTTGTCGGTCTCAATCCTGTATCCGTCATAAAGAAAGGAAATCAATTCTATATTGAAGCTCTGCAACACGGTAAATTCCGTTACACCGGTCGTACCGTAGACTCAGATTATAAACCTGTCGGAGGTGTAACGGTAATGCTGATTGCTGATAAAGATTCGACTGTAATAACATACGGTATTACCGACAAAGAAGGCCGCTTCATGGTTCCCTGTGACCGGAAAGATATAATTGCCAAATTATATTGTATGGGCTATCAAACTGTTTACCTTAACTGTAAGACATTCGAGCTTGGAAATGTCGTTATGAAAGAAATACCTATACAGTTGGAAACTATAAAAATAGAAGGTCAGAACAACTGGGCGTATACTGACAAGACAGTATATCTACCCTCTTCACGCCAGCGTAATGCGGCACAAAGTGCCATAGACCTTTTACGACAGATGGCAATTCCACAGATTCAGATTAATATCGCCGATAATTCAGTGACTACGCTGACAGGAAGTAAAGCAGCTCTGTTTATCAATTCTCTGCCTGCATCGGCTGAAGAACTTGAAGGGCTGCGGACAGCCGATGTAAAACGTGTGGAGTATTATGATTTTCCAACAGATACAAGATTTAACGGAAATGAACATGTAGTAAATTTCATAGTACAGCGCTATGAATATGGAGGCTATACAAAAACCGCAGTCAGTGAGAATCTTTTTACCGGTCTATCCGGACGAGCCTTTCTGTACTCCAGATTCGTATATAAACAGATGACATACGACATATATGCCGGAACCTCATATCTAAATCTGCACCATACAGGTCTATCAACCATGGGCCGCTATTGTCTGGCACCTGTAGGCGGTACCCCTTACACCGCAATCCGAAGTGAAATTTATAATAATTCCCATTTAAGAAACAATGAGTATCCTATAACATTCCGCGCTATCTACGACTCAGACAATATACAGATAGCAAACACGTTTGGCTTTATTTTTGACCGTACTCCAGTAGCCTACACTTCGGGCACACTTTCTTACAAGTCTGACAATACTGATAATCATACTTTCATACGTAATGAGCCTTATATCGAACGTCACGTCAGCTGGTCAGGAAATTACTATTTTATCCTGCCGCATGACTGGCAGCTAAATATATCTTCCGGGGCAGTCTATAGTCATACAGACTATACCTATTCCTACGGGGCATCAATAAACGATACAGAATTAATAGACAACAGCTCAAAAGAAAATCATTACCGACTACGCGGGTCAGCCTCGTTATCTAAAATATTAGACAACAAGCAGAATCTCTTTACACGTGCCTACGGAGGCACAACACATACCGCTGTTTCATATCTCGGTGCATCGCCTTACAATAACAGTTTCGCTGACACTTACGCAGGAATAGCATTAGGCTATAACTTTTATAACGACATCTGGAAAGTCAGCACCAATGCTGCACTACAATGGGAAAAGAACCGAATCAATATCTCAGCTATCAATGAAATATATCCTCTCATCAACCTTTCTGTGGCCTGCTCCCCTACTCGACACCATTCCATAGAGGCATATTTTCATTTCGGAGCCAATTATCCTGAGGCAAGTCAGAAGACACCCAACATATTGCAAGCTAATGAAATACTTTATTATACTGGTAATCCTGATTTACAGCTGTCACGACAGATAACCTTTAATCTGCAATATAGCTGGATACCGCGCAACAATTTTTCCGCCGTTGTATTCACACAGTATTTCGGTGAATATGACCTCTATGTTCCGGTATTCCTATTATACCGCAACGGTACGGCACTGCTGAAATCATACGAAACCGACGGTAACTATAATCGTACACGTGCAGGTTTATCCTTTAACTGGCGTCTTCTTAATAATCAACTGCAATTAGCGGCTCAGCCGTCGGTAACGATATACCGTATGACAGGTTACTACGATATATCCAAATGTCCTTTCAATATGAATACATCTGTCGCATACTATCTCGGTGACTTTTATTTTCAGCTTTCATATCAGACACCCCTGAAGACCATACAGGGCAACAGAGGTGTCTTTTATCAGGACCGGAACTTTTATCAGTTTACCGGCGGTTGGAGTAAGTCCGGGTGGAACATCAGAGTATCAGCATCCAATATATTCCGTAGTGATTGGCTTACAGCTACACAGACACTTATCTCCCCCCTCTATTCTGAAACACAATATCAATATGGCACCGACTACCACAGACGACTGAATCTGTCAATCACATATACCTTCGGATACGGCAAAAAGGTACGACAGGAGAATGAAGTCAGAGAACAGGACAGCGGAACTTCGGCTATACTGAAATAACTTTCTTCCGTATCAATTATTCTGCATTGTTCTTTAGCCACTCGGTGCGTACTTTGTCGGGAAGATGGCGAACGGTGAAGTCGGAGAAGGTTAGGTCTGACAGACTACACTTGTGAGAACTCAATC
>CAMWKC010000014.1 GCA_947174735.1 uncultured Porphyromonadaceae bacterium | reverse complement strand
CTTTGATATTTTACTTAAATCGTGTGGAAATATTGAAATTATCCTGATATTCTGACGATACGAAACCGTATCGTCAGAATATCAGGATAATTGATTATGAACTACCGGCCAGAAATCTTTAGGGTACAAAGACTTTACGTGCCGTACCGTCGGAATATTTGATTATATTTACACCTGTCTGAGGTATAGTGAGCTGTCGGCCGGAAATGTCATAACGGGCTACTTCAGTCACACCTGCATCTGTAAGTATAGAGGAGACTTTAGTACTCTGTCTGTCAGAATAGAAATATTCTACTTCATAAGATTGTTCAGGAATCCAGTCAATGACACCGTTCCAGTACTGATTATTAGCATAGTAAATTGCATGTAGTGTTTTGTTCTCGTAATATGCCTCACTCTTGTTCGGATCGGGCCATATTACCATGTTGCTCATATTATAGTCAAAATCATATTCAATTTCCCAACCTGAGGTCTTTGCACCATCACTTATAAGATAATCATAGTTGATGTAACCTGTCATTATATCACGCGGACCCCACATAAATTCATCAACGGACTTAAGTTTCCAGCCATCTTCACTGTCAGCATCTCCGACCCAGTGCCAGCCTTCGGAGGGAGTTTCGTATTCAAGCATAGGGTTAAAATCGTCCGGATAGAAGAAGCGTTCTTTGGCATTATTGATACGTTGTCCGGCATTATAAATATAAAAATCACCACCGGTGTACCAGAAATATTCATCGTAGTAGCGGTTATCTTCTTGGGTAGGTACCCATTCTCCGGCAGACATGGTTTGGCTCTGCCAGAATGTCTCATAATTGCGGGCATTGTAACGGTAGACATTTCGTCTGTAGGGTACAGCGGTGCCGTCATTCTGTACATTTGCTGTAGTTACAACTTTTTCTGTATTGTTGTCACCAAGCGCTGTATAATCGGAGGTTTCATTCCATATTTCGATGAACTCACCGTCTCCGGTCTTATCTTCGACTACCTTATTAAATACCAGGCGGCCGTATTCATCATAATACAGAGTCTCGATAGAATTATACTTCATGTTGTTGAAACGGCCCCATGTTTCACAACCTGACCAATCCTGTTTTTCTCTGTTCCAGTAAGAGTGACTTACTTCTGTTTTCAGCCCGGAAGTGTTGTAGGTGTAGGCACGGCGATAGTATTCGATCCATTCACCTTCACGCCATTCGTATTGTGCCACACAGGCATCGCTGCCGTTTTCGGTATATTCGAAACTCTGTGCGCCCTCGGGCTGCCACACATCGCCTACCCAGTCTGAAGTCGCTGTATCCCATACGTAGGGGGCATAGTAAGTCATACGATTAAGCAAATCATACCGGGCCACCTTCTTTATCTGCGGAAGCCACTGATTGTTTTCCTGCTCCCACATAAAGTAGGTCTCGAGGGTTGTGTTTCCGTTTGCATCAAATTCATATTCACCTTTCTGATATGGTATCCAATCGCCGTTTTCGCTACCGAAATAAGCTAACTGCATACTGTATCGGGGTGAAGCATCCGCGTAGATGTACTCATAACGTACATTCGAGGATGGATAAGATACAGAAGTTGATTCGGCTGCAATAAGGCGTCCGAGCTCATCATAAGTGTAGAGATAATGTCCGGCATATATGAATTCACCGTTAGCATCCGGTGTATAATTACGTGCTTCGAGTGGCTTGCCATCCTCGGTATAGAAGAAATCCTGTTTGCTCAGCGGAGCACCGGTGAGTAAGTGGGAAACTACACCGTCCAGCTGTTGCGGCTGGTCATCCGGACTGTTTACAGCCTGCTTCAGTATATCAGCCGGATTGGCTTCTTCCCATTCAGGGAAAATAGATGTCAGGCGCGAGGTCTGTTTTTTTAATGCTACTGTAGGGTCCGCAGGTAGTGAGCGCTGTGAAAGTTCGTCTGACGACTGACGCACTTCTATATGTGTCGTGAAACCCTTATAGGGAGATTGTTCCGCTGCACTGATACCTCCTGTAATGAGAAGGGCGCTTGTTGTAATGAACAGCGTCTTTCGGGTAGATGGTTTTGCCATAATGGTTAGATTGATTATTGGGTTTATAGGTAAATTCAGTTACAACCTCTGTTGGCTGTTATCAGCCGAACGAATTGGTCTGGGGCAAAATTAGTATGTATTACTCTGATTCGAAATAAAAAAGTATTCTCAAATTTCCAAATTTGGAAATTTGAGAATACTGAATATCAATCAATAATAATTTTGAGAATTTTCTGGAATTATGATAAGCTTTATGTTCTATTCTTCTGGCTCGTTTTCTTTGAGAGCTGAGATATGCAGCAATGATTTTCGATAGGCTGCCGGTGACAAGCCTACGGTACTTTGGAAAATCTTATAAAAAGTCGCCATCGAATTAAAGCCTACTTCTGTGCATATTGTCTTTATGGGAATTTCAATTTTGTCTTTATCGGATAGAATTTCCACAGCTTCCTTTATACGGTAACTGTTGATAAATTGTGAGTAATTTTTCCCAGAAAACTGTTTTATAGCCTGTGTAAGATAAGTCGGATTTGTGTTCAGACGGCTGATAATTTCTTCACGGGTAAGTAATGGGTCACGATATATTTTGTCTTTCTCCATTAATTTTATCAAAGTGTTGAATAGTATTTTACTTCGGTTTGTTTCACCTGCGAGAAAATCTCTGTTGTCATTAAGGACATTTGTTAAATCCTTATCATCGGTGTTATGACTTTGACTCTTTTCAACCTCTTTTTTAGCTTCTATAAGTTCAAGATTTTGTTTTACTATCTGCTGATAAAGTTTCTGACGTCTTTTCATTAATATAGTAATCCACCATATTATACTTACTGCTATTATAAGTAATACAAATAAGGTCAGTACAATAATCTGTATATTATGTGCTCTGTTTTCAGCTTCTTTACGTTTCTGTTCCTCATATATTACTTCAAGTGTAAGATTTCGTTCGTTACTTAGGCGCGAAAGTTCTGTTTGTGACTTCAGGGTTAAGGTCTCCATAGCCTGGTTAAGATAAGTCAATCCTTCACGATACTGACCTAAATCTGCAAAGTTTTTTGCTATAAAGAGGTATACTTTTTCAAGTTCTGTATGAGAAGAATAGCTTTGTGCAGCTTCTAAAGCATTCCGAAGATAAAGGTTGGAGGTATGAAAGTCTCCTATATGACGGTAATTCTCTCCTTGTAGGGTTTTTAGTCTGGGCAGATAGATGGGTTGGGCCTTATGTACTGTATCCTCAATACTGTTTAACAACTCAATGGAAGATTGATATTTTCCGGTTTTCATCAGTACTTCAGCCTGAAAGAGTTTTATAACGATATCAGTATAACCTTCTTTTTGGGCTATCTGTTCTGCCAGCCCGAGATGCTTCTGGGCTGCATTGTAGTCTTCTTTAAGAATATCAAATTCCGCTAAAGTCTGATAGCCGGAATATTCGTAATGTGACTCACCTTTAGATTTGCCTATTTCTATACATCTCAGTGAATATTCTATGCCGGTTGTATCGTTGAGAAGGGCTGCTATATTAGCCAGATTTGAGGAAGCACTTGCTTCCGTCCTGTCATATTCCATACTGCGTAGAAAGTAGTGTTGGGCAAGATAGTAATTAGTATTTACACTTGCCTCATAAATACCGAGTGTGTTTAAAGCCAGACCTATCAGATCACTTTCGTTATGTTTTTCACCGATAATCAGAGCCTCTTTTAAATGTTTCTCTCCTTCGGATGTCTTCCCGAGAAAAACTTCAGAGGCTCCGAGAGTGAATTTAGCGTAACCTTCATCTATAGCACTTTTTGCTTCTTGTGCCATATTTAAGTATTCTTCCGACAGAGTATAAGTGTTTTGGAAATTCCGTTTCTTTAAAAAATCGGAACATATCTGACGCTGGGTTCCAAGCCTCTCGTTTGTAACGGAAGCTACATAACTATGCACTTTAGCCAGACTGACTAAACTGACTAATGACAATATTATTGACAATATATAGCGCATTTAACCATGCTTTGTAATGATAGTAGACAAAGGTATAAAAAATTAGGTTTTCCTACAAATCGTCAATTGTAGTTATTTCACAGGTTTATTTCAAATGTAATACTTGCAACTGACAGAGGTATATGACTAAACCAAGAGCCTATGTCGGTTGTCTTATATATACAAACAGAAATTTTTCCACACACAATAATCACTATGGATTTTAGAAACTCAAACATGACCACACCTCCGCCTTATTATGGCGAGCGTGCTGTGAGTCAGCTTAACTCAGTGATGAAGCGCGTATATGTACGCATGTTCATCGGTCTTCTCATTTCAGCCTTCTGTGCTCTTGGCGTGGCAAGCAGTCCTGCTGCTATGCAGTTTATTTTCGGTAACCAGATAGTATTCTGGGGTATGTTTATCGGTATGCTGGCTATGGCTTTCCTGATTCCGGCCCGTCTCAATAAGATGTCGAGTGCTACGGTGCTGATTCTGTTCTGCGTCTATGCTGCTCTTATGGGTTGCTGGTTATCATCTATCTTCTATGCCTATCGCATGGGTACGATTGTTACCACGTTCTTCATTACTGCCGGTACGTTCGGTGCGATGTCGGTTTACGGCTATTTCACCAAGTCTAATCTTGCCAAGATGGGCAGCTATCTTATAATGGCTCTTATAGGACTTTTTATTGCTATGATTGTTAATATCTTCCTTAAGAGTTCAGCCTTAGAATGGATAGTATCGATAGTCGGTGTGCTTATCTTTGTAGGTCTTACTGCATGGGATACCCAGCAAATCAAACAGCTTGCAGCCGCTAATCTTGAACCGGCCCTGACTGATAAACTGGCCACAATGGGTGCGATGAATCTTTATCTTGACTTCATCAACCTTTTCCTCTTCATACTTCGTATATTCGGTGGCGGTCGTGACTGATTAGCCAATACACCTTAATAAATAAAAAGGCAGTGGTTCGGAACCATTCGGACTGCTGCCTTTTTCATTTTTGAAAATATAAGTTATAAATTAATCTTATTATTTCACCTTAACAGATGTTAAGGATATAGTAAATACTGATTACGTGAAGTATAAGTATGGGTATTAGGGATAATTTAACATTCTTTAAGTATTAAGTGCATTATTATGGCAGCATAAAGAAGTAATTTTGTAGTGTGATAAACGAATAGCGATAAGTATCGCCAAGATAAGAAATTTAGCATTATCAGTCAGTAATAAATTCAAATACCTATGAACAATTCTACTATCAGTGTGAAAAACACTATGCAACGAGTTAGCGGCTTCATGGTTCGAAACTGGGGCCCGTTAGTAATCTATCTTCTTGGTGTCGTTATGATGTTGTTGCAGTTGCGCTCAATGCGCTGACTTCTATTCACTTCGTAACTTCCGGAAGTGTGTAAACGTATCTGTCCCGCGGTAGGCACTCTGCATCTACCGCGGGACAGATAACATTATATGGTTTAACGACGGCTGTACTTAGCACATGTAGGACTGAAAGCAAGTGTGACGAAACAGCCTTCAGATATGTAGGTGTATAGATCCATAGGAATCGGAGCATCGTCAGGATTACGTATAATCTCGGCATGTCCGTGTGGTTCATCGACAGTTGGTAGCTTTAGTAGACGTAGGCCTGTGCGTATGTCAATACCGGGAACGAAAGCAGCTTTATAAAGAGCTTCCTTAGCTGTCCAGGCAATGACGTTTGCTTCAACATCATCTGGTGCTATCATACTCAGTTCATCGGCTGAAAGGAAACGTTCACGCACCTTCAGTACCTGAATGCGGTCACAATGTTCGGCATCTACCCCCATAGCAGTGCGCACACTGAATTCCGAAAGATTGGTTTCGGGAGTTTTCGGTAATGAAGCCACTATAAGTAAATGACCGGTATGGGTTACTGAAATACGTGTTTCCTCGTTGTGTAGCAATGGGGCTCCGTTGGGCAGATGGCCTACTTCACGGTAGCCGTCCCGGCCGTTTTCACAATATATCTGCATGGCCATACTGCGCCATACCTCACCGTGTTTTTGTTCGCATCCGCTCACTTCCTCGACCTTTATGCCTACAGGGGTTAAGTGGCGCCAGTATATAAATTCAGTCTCCATCTGTTTCCTTTTTATGAATTAATGTGACCTTCACCTTTACTATGCGGTGACGTTCCATCTTGACTACCTGAAAAAGACACGGACCACATTCTATTTCTTCCTTAGGTGTGGGAAAATCTCCTTTGACTTCAAGTAGCAGGCCGGCTAATGTCTCAGCTTCGCCTACATCTCCCAGACTTTCTTCGCTTATGCCTAAAGCATCGCAGAAGTCGCCTAAAGGTATACGTGCTTCAAAGATATATGTGTCTGGTCCTATCCGGCGGTAAAGAGCTTTGGTGTCGTCATATTCATCATCGATCTCGCCGACAATCTCCTCTATAATGTCCTCCATAGTGACTATACCTTCTGTACCGCCGTATTCATCTATAACAATAGCGATGTGCATTTTTCGCTTGCGGAAGTCTTCGAGCAAATCGTCTATCATACGACTGCCGGGTACAAAGTAGGCCTTGCGTAACAGCTTCTGCCATTCAAATCCTGAATCACGCCGCCCCAGATAGGGTAATAAATCCTTACTATATAGAATACCCCGTATTTTGTCCTGCGAAGTGTCATAGACCGGTATACGTGAATATCCTGTTTCCAGTATGACATGCATGACTTCCTCCCACGAATCATGATATTCAATGGCTGTCACGTCAACGCGCGAAATCATTATATCGCTGACCTGCTTTTCACCGAATGATAGTATTCCTTCCAGCATTTCCTTGTCCTGACCTTCCTTAAGGTCTGAGATTTCAAGAGCTGCCTCGAGTTGGTCTGTCGATATGTTTTCCTGTTTTTTTGTTACCAAACGATTGACGATAGCAGTCGACCGTACCATGAGGCGAGTCAGCGGCGAAAGAACTGTGTAGATTGTACTCATTATGCCTACAGTGGCATCAATCCAGCGTCGGGCATTACCACGTGCCACTAATTTTGGAAAAATTTCGCCAAACAGCAACAACAGAAAAGTCAGGAATACGGTCTGCACTAAAAAATCGGCTACAGGACTGGTAAACGTCACCGTCTGGTTAATAGCGAAGGTCAGTAGTACTACCATAGTAATATTGACCAGATTATTGCCTACAAGTACGGTAGCCAGCAACTGTTCGCTATGACGCAACATGGCGTATGCTTTGCGTGCTCCGGGTTCCTCACACTCACTCAGCTCATCTATATCGGCCGGTGTGAGACCAAAGTAGGCTATTTCGCTACCCGACATGAAAGCGGAAGCTAACAGGCAGAAACAAGCTATAGCTACGATTATGCTCCATGTCGCCCACGACGGTGGAGCCTGAAAACTGACCATTGAGGTCAGAAGGATATTAAGCAAGCCCATGCAGGGCGTTGCTGGTAAAGGGTCTATGTCCAAGTTGGATTTCGGTGTTGGTTTTACATCTGCAAATTTACAAAATCTTCTAAAGTCAACAAAATTCCGTAGCCCCCTCTGTAATTAATTATTATAATAAGTCGGTAACGACAAAAAATTAATAAAATAATGAGAATAAGAATATCACTATACGGCCTCATTACTGTGGAGATCATAATCTCGTAAAGTACGATCCGGGTTTTTCAGTGTTCACTTTATGTGGAATTCTTGTGTCCAGACAAAATCTCAATGCTTTGAATAAAGCATTTGAAGAGTTAAAACTTGAGATATTCGGCTCTAAGGAAGTTATTATCCACTCTGTTGATATTCGTAAATGGCGCGGTCCTTTTTCTGTTCTTTCTGATGAGGTCTTAAGAGTGAACTTTTTTGATGGCATTGAAAGAATACTCAGTAAGAAGGATAGTTATGTCATTGTAAGTTGTACAATTCTAAAAGAGCAACTTAGTAAATTTTGTGTACGTGGTGAAGAAGATGATGTATATGGCTTATCTCTTGCATATTTAATTGAGAGGAGTATTTTCTGTGTAGATAATAAGAAAAACGATGAATTACCGAATATCTCTATTATTGTGGATCGGAGAGGTAAGAACGAGGATAAGAAACTACTTAATTATTACAATAGATTACGTAACCACGGTACAAAGTGGGTTACCTCAGACCGATTGAAAAGTAGAATCAGCAGTTTTGGCTTTAAGAATAAGAAGGATAATATCATTGGGTTACAGATTGCAGACTTGATAGCATATCCTGTTACTATTCATTTGTTTCAACCAAAAAGAAAAAATCCATCTTACGAAGTAATAAAACATAATATTTTTCAAGATAACGGTGTATTGCTGGGCCAGAAAGTTATACCTCACTAATGTAAAAAAGAGCAGTTTTAGACTGCTCTTTCCGACCGGGCGAAACCGATCCCTAAAATCGTTGCTTTTACAATCGAAGTATTTCCTTTAGGGGAAACTAACCTTAGCTGTAACGCAAAGTTACTGATAATATCTGTAATTGCCAAATCCAAGTGTTTGAAATTTGATAAAAGTTTTAAAGATTTATTCTGAATATATTATCTTAAATATATGTCAGTTAGATAACTCTTAATCATGTTGTAAATTCGGTCAGAATGGTCTTATTGGATTGCCATATTGTTCGTAAAGACTACTCATACGAGTATAAATTCCATCTTTATAAATCCTTACATCGGCCTAATAGATTAGGGACCATGTAAAATTCTGATAGATTTAATTTACATGTATATAATCTAATTGACTTGGATTGCTTTATGTATTTTTGGAGATTTAAGTTTACCGAGCATTATCAGGATGTTTTACAGTAGACTTTGAAGTAAGATGTATAAGAATTGATTATCCGTAGAGATTTAGTAAGGGTGTCTCTACGGATAATCAATTCTTATACATTTTACTTAGCAATAATGTGAGTTATATCGTCTTTTACGGTAGATGATTATAGCAATTATGTCTGTTATAAGTAATGAAGCAGCTAAATAGAACCAGTAAGCCACTTCAACAGTATGGTTATTTGTGGATACACTCTTGATACCTTCATTATAACTCATACATATCAACCCTATAAGAGCTGTGGTATAAACGAAAAACAGTAAAGCAAAAATACCGGTGAGGTATGAAGTGTTGATATTAATATGTTTTTTACCTTTGAAGAGGCAATACCAGCGTATAGCAAACAGGATTCCACCGGATAGTATTATAAGGTCTGCTATCCAACCGATAAGTGGAAAGCCGAAGTTAAAGCCTACGTAGGAGAAAGGAGTAGGTGCGAACAATAAAAGTTCACCACATATAATATATTTGTCTCGCCAATAATTATAAGGTGCGACTCTCTGTTTACAAAAGGATTTCTTTGTCATAAGTGTTATAAGTATAATAAATATTATTAGTTTGTTGGGTGCGAAGTTAGAGGATAAAAAGTTTCAATACAAGAAAAAAAGTTTCACAGTTGGAAATTTATATGTCTGTATAATAAGATGTTGCTAATAAAGTGAATCGTCTTTATGATATAATTTGACTGAAAGTTTCACATAAGTTTTTTATATGTACGATTTAAGTGGATTTTATTGGTTAAGCTGCCTGCGAATCCATATTCCCAGATTGGTGTTGTGTTCATTCATACCTAATTTGCGACGAATATCACTGCTGATATTATAATGACGTCTTAAATTGAGATATTCTCCGACTTCTTTACCTCGCAGGCCGAGAGCATATAGACAGACATAGCTTATTTCGTACTCAGTAAGATTATGTGCTTCAAGATTTCTGATAAATTCGGGGTGTGATGCTTTAAATGCCAATTGTGTGGAATACATAAATTCCTCTTTATTATTTTTTGCCTTTTCAAGCCATTCCTCATATATAATAGCATAATTAGGATTATTACTTAGGTCTTTGGCTAAAAGTGCATTAAGCATTGATAGTCGTTCTTTAACGACTATTCGTATATCTTCACTTAACGTAGACACCTGTTCAATTGCCTCATTTAGCGCATCACGTTCTGCTTCAACTTTTTCTACTCTTAGCTGTAGGTTTTCCCGTTCCTGTGCCTCTAAAAGCCTATGGGTATGGGTTACACGTTGGTGTTGCCATGTCATTATAGAAAGGACTACAAATGCAATAATAACGAGAAGGGTGATATGTGTAGCTTTTAAAGCTCTGTTATTTGATAGTATGGTTATCTTTTCCAATTCGTAGTTCTTGTCAGCTTCAGCTATATATTGCTGTAACATAGTAATGTAAGCTATAGAGTCGTTTGAGATATGATTCTGTATATTATTTAGTGTGTGCAGTTCTGTATCTAAGTTCAAACGAACTAAGGATAATATAACTGAGTCTGTAACTCCCTTTATATCCAAAGCTTTCCTGAAAGAATATATAGTTCGTGGAGTATTATGCTGTAAACGCCACATATAACCTTCGCAACATAAGGTGCGTAAGCGCTCATTAGGTAATCCATGTTTGTGGTAATAAGATATAGCTGGGTTCAAAGATGCCAATGTTAACATTGAGTCTGAACCGTTAATAACATAAGCCATATTCTTAATAAGCGCATAACGTGCTTTTTGGTTTGGCCTGTATAGTTTAAAAGTATCAATCTGTTGTAGAAGACTTAATGCTGAATCCGGATAGGTAGTTAATAGTCTTTCGGCCTGGCGCATAAGATTACTGTCTGTGCTATCTATACATGAAACCATTGCTGTACAGATACTCAGTAACAAAAACAGTTTTTGTAGGATATTTTGTATTTTCATTACTATCGTAGCTAATTATTATGTTTCCTGTTTCTTATGTTGCATATAGTTAGTATTACAAATTCTCCTAAAGCATACAGAAATAAATCGCCGGAATCCATATAAGGATAAAAAATAGGTTCATCACCGTTCATCATAACTAATAGACCTAATATGGCTGTTAGGTATGGAATAAAAAACATACTGAGCCAAATCGAAGCAAGATTCGGTATAACGATTGCTTTGCAATTTATCAATAGAGTTACACTACGTCCTATAAACGTTAGTGCGCACAGACCACAGATTATTGTTGAGATGTAATACATGATTTCGTTTCTCAGATAACCTACATAACAAAAAGGTAAAGTCATCAGTCCGATAATCATGGCAATCAAGAATACAGCATCCGTTTTAGGCAGATTTCTGTTGTCAGAATGTCGATTTAAGTTCATTTGATTTGAATAGAGAATTTAGATAAAATTAGTATCAGGGAATAAAATTAGATACGTCAAAGTTTTCTCACAATAAAAAAAGTTTCACACCGGTAATTTTTATATTGCTACTATATAAATAGTTATATAAAAATACCAGTGTGAATTCTGAACATACATCAAAAAAGTTTCACAGAGTATGTGTTCAGTGCTTTTGATGAGGTTTTAAAGGGATGCGTACGGGGGCAGAGTAGGGGACATGCCAGAGCCATGCTTCGACATTAGTGTAGAGACCGGTTGAAGCAAGCAGACGGGCATATCGGGTCACTTGATTGCGGTAGCTCTGCAGAGTGGCTTCGGAAGCACCGCCGGGCAGACCGAATTTATAATCGACTACGATACAGCGGCGGTCAGGTGTGACCATAATTCGGTCGGGACGATGTTCAGGACGATTACCTGTAAGCAACGAACGTTCGTTCATGACACGCATCGAACCGTCAAACCACTCGGCCGGTGCATGTCCGATAGCGTCTCTTAAGATTTTACGAGCCTCTGTTATGGTACGGTTATCAATAAGTCCTTTGACTTTGAATCGACGCAGAGCTGTATCGAGATCATCGGCGCAGATAACTTCTGCCATGACTGCGTGCATCAGATTGCCGAGTGAACGCGGATCCGGATCTTCTTCCGGATCATCTGTAACAACAGGTACTTTCGGTTCGCTATATTGTAATACTACAGTTTTGCTATTGACACGGTAAGTATCTATAGTCTTGGTATGAATCGTATTATCCTTATTTTTCTCTTTTTCGTTATCCTTTTCAAGTGGTGAACATAGCTTTCCGAACCGGTATATTTTAGCAGCAGGCAGAATATTTCCTTCAGCATCAGTTACACCTGGAAAGGCTTCTCCTATTTCGTCAATGTCAGACGAAAGATTTATTTTGAGGCCTTTAGAGTCAGATAACTCTGTGGCTGCTTTGTCAAAGTCCTCGCATACATCAATAAGATACCGTGCAAACGATGAAGTATTTTTTCTTGAAATCGTTTTCTTAGCTATACCATCCTTGATAGTGTAGTCAGTTGAGGTAAGTATGTACAGTTCACTGACGGCACGTGTGAAAGCTACATAACCCATATTTATAGCATCGAGTACAGTAAGATCACTGAGTTTCTGATAAAGACCCGAAGTGTCAATCTGTTCCAGCGATTTGTTTACTGTCAGCGGAAGGTAGGGTGGTAATTTCACACCTTCCGGATCTATACTTACAGATGGCAGCCATACAATGCCGGAATTAGGACGCATAGTAAGAGTTATCTCAGGTTCGGGCATTATGACACAACGGAATTCGAGTCCTTTGGCTTTATGGAGGGTCATGATTTGTACTGCATCTACATCTTTTGGCGAAGATATAGATTTTAAGCAACCTTCTTTCTTCCACCATTTCAGAAAGGAGGTTATATCGGAAGGGAAGTTACGGCAATAGTCCATCACCATATCCTGTAAGGCTGCTAAAAATGGTGTATGTGAATTGCGTAAGGAAGAGTCAACAAAATTCTCAATCAGTGCTTCGACGAGAGCCGGTAGCGCTACAGCTTGCATTTTGGCAATAATCTCGTCAGTAGAACTCCCTCTATGCTCTTTATTACGGAATGCCTGAAGCCGTTCAGCCGGCGTAAGTTCCGGATGCTGAAGGGCGTAGAAAGCAAAATCATTCTTTATTTCCTGCCATGATACTTCACGGTCGATTCCCTCATTATCGTCTGTATTTGTATTGTCAGCATTCTGTTCTGTATCGGCCAGCTCTTCTGTTGTGACACCGGACTCAGTAACTTTATTTCCACGTGCTATACTCTCCAGAGTTGAGATTACGACACGTACGGCTTTAGAATTGCTTACAAGCAGTGACTGTTCACTTATAAATTCTATTGAGGATAATTCGGAATGAACTGTATTATCAGTTATAAGCTCTTCTATAACTGCCTGACCTGTTTTGTTATTACGTACAAGTACGGCAATATCCCGTTGTCTGTACCCACGTGCGATCAATGAACGTATAAGTGAAGGTATATGGGAAAGTACCGGTTGCACAGTATCCTGTTCATCGTCTGTGGCTGTATTGTCTTCGGTTACATTATCATTCGAACGTATAGTGTTGAATACCCTTAGTTCTATATAACCTTCAGGCTTTTCTGCTTTTTTTGCAGGTATAGGTTGCACTATATTGCTGTATATGTCGTCGAGGTTTACATCAGTACCCTTGATGCGTTCTTGCATCTTCTTCACAAGAGCTTTGAAGATAACATTGTTCCACATCACAATATTGTAATCGGAACGCCAGTTGGTATTTTCTGAAGGGGCTGTACCGCGTGGTGCCAAAGTTTCGGGGTCAAACTCCGAAGGTACTTTATCGGTAATGAGCGAATAGTCGGCGTTGCGGAAACGATAGATGCTTTGTTTTGCATCTCCTATTATAAGATTGTCGAAACCTTTGTCATGGCTTTCGTGTACAAGCGGAGAGAGCAGTTGCCACTGCATACGCGAAGTGTCCTGAAACTCATCTATAAGATAATGTTCGAGTCGTGTACCGAGACGTTCATATATAAAAGGAGTATCGTCATCGCCTATTATACGGCTCAGTATGGTTGTAGTGTCACCAAGCTGCATAAGATTATTAGCTTCAAGAAACTCTTTTTTCTTTACTCCGACTCGCTGTAACAGCCCGAGATAAGGGAAATTGATACGATATATATCCCAGAAATTTCTGAACGTGGAAGTCAGCAGAGCATTATATTCCACGATAGTTTCATATAAACTCTGTACCATATCGCCTATCTCGTTATCACGGGGTAGGTCAGCCGATTTACAGGCTGTTTTTTTCATTACTCGCGGTTGTCCCTGATCAGGATTATAATCGGAGAGACTGATTTCTTCCAAAGCGGCAGTATCTTTTATCCCGCTCAGTTTTCTGATTGAGTTTAGCAGACGTTTTTTTAGTTTATCAGTATCCTGAGTTGACAGATTCTGAAGCAAACCGATAGCCTCTTCAGTAGCTTTTGAGCGTATTTTCCGGAGGTTATTGTTAATATCATCGTAGCGTTTTTCAAGATATGTATAGACCGAACGCAGATCCGGATGCAAGGTGAAATAATCGTCAAGGTCTTCTTTAATACGTCGGAAGTCTTCATTGTCAAGCTCTTTCATCATATTTCTGATGCTGCTGTATAATGAGCGTCTTGCCTCGCTGCGTTGGAACACATTCCACTGCGTACCCTTATCAGAACTGCGGTTCATAAGCACACTTATCCAGAATTCTGCCTCCGGGTCACTACCCTGCGAATTGTTTACCTGTTCGAGAACTGCATCTATGGCTGCACGGTCTATATAATTGGAGTCAAGTTCTACCTGATAGGATTCGTTAAGGTCTGTTTCATAAGCAAATGTGCGCAACACTGACTGAAAGAAGGAATCAATAGTAGATACATGTAAGTCGGAATAATTGTTAAGCATAATGCCGAGCGCTTTAGAGCATGTATCGGCAATCTGTTCACGGCTGACTTTAAGTTCCTTTTTCAGCTCTTTCAGATATTCTACTTTATCCTCCGGCAGGGATATGTCAGCTAATGCAGCGAGTTTTTCGACTATACGCGTTTTCATCTCGTTGGTAGCTTTGTTGGTAAAGGTTATAGCAAGGATGTGTGTCAACGAGTCGGCTAAACGACGTTCGGAGCGTAGTAATACCCTTTGTCCTTTATCAAAAGCAGTTATATAATCGCGTATAAAAGTATAGGCAAGGGTATAGGTCTTACCCGAGCCTGCAGAGGCACGTTGTAAATAAAGCATTTATAATATTTAGGAATTGAATCAGAAAATTGAAAAACAGAATTATGAAATCAGATGGTACGGACTTTATATCCCATATCGCGCAGCAATGTGGCCGCACGTTCACGCCAGTCACCTTGTAACAATATCTCACCTCCGCGCGATGAGCCTCCAGTGCCTATCTTTTGTTTCAGTATACGTGCCGTTTCAGCTACAGTAGTGTCATCGGCTTTAAAGCCTTCGATTATAGTAGCTGTTTTACCTTTGCGACCTTTACGGTCAAGCAACACCGTCAGTGGCATCTGTTGAGATGTCTCCTGACGGTGTGTGGATTCGGTAGAGGGTACAGTGCCGTTATCCGGTGTATTATCGTTCGGCATATTCCCTTTAAGGGCTGCCAATGCGTCTTTCCAATCTGAGCTCATAATGAGTGGTGTTTGTATAGACGCAAAAGTAATAAATAATTACTTAAATTACAAATTTATATCAGAATAATCTTTAAGAGCTACTTATTATGTAGATTAATATGATTCGACAGGTGTCACACATTGGTGACATCCTTTAGCTACTTTACCGGCTTTTTTCAGTTTGGCAAATTCTTTCTTGGCTTTATTCAACTGCTTAATGAATTCCGGGTCAGCATGGAGACGTGCCACAGCACCGGCCGCGGCAAGACGTCCTGCATCCACATCGCTTTGGAAGTGATAACCGCAAATCACACGGCTTTCACCCATATCGAACCCGCGTTTCAGTATTTCATTCTGGCGGTCAGGATTTATTTCGGCGAGTACGAGAGCAGTGGCCCAACCTACAGCAGTATGACCTGACGGATAAGAACCGTTAGTTGAAAGCTCGACTTGCTGTTCTGGATTACAGGTATCTTCACCAAAGAACATAAAAGGACGCTGGCGGTTGTAATGTTCTTTAGCTTCACGTGTAGCGAGGTCTCCTGCATCTTCGCGCATACCGACTACGAGACGGTATATCTCAGGAGTGCCATCTTCGGTTATGGCGATACCGAAAGCTTCTGAGAAGGCACGGGGCACACCTGAACCTGAAAGCTGTGCATCTTGAAAAGCCTGTTCGCCACGCTCGGTGTTACGTAGAGATTTACCCCAGTCATAACGGGCACGGTCATAAAGAAACTGTACTGATTCAGTGCTTGGGGGACCCGGCAAAAGTTCGAGACTGTTCGGCAGGTCACCTTCCTGCAGGAAATAGACGTCCGGGTCAGTATTGTGGTCACGGGCAGATACTTCAGCAGTAGTGAAAGATCCCAAAGCCAATATGGAAAAGAGAACAGAGAGAGTAAAACTACGGTGTGTCATAATACCGGTATTTAAAAGTATAAAAATGTGTATCTTATGATACAGAGTTGTTATAGGGAGAATATACGCCTTATTCAGCGCTATATGCAAAAGAACAACCTATGCTTTAGTATAGTTGGTAAAACCGATATGTTATTTGGCAGGAATTATGAATTGTTTTTCGATTTTGTCAGTGATGAACCTCCTTGAGGCTGTTGCAAAATACCTCTTTGTAGGGGCATGCCTTTGGCATGTTAGTATAAGCTTAGATAGCAACAAAAACGCACTTTGAAACCACTAAAATCAAGCTATTTTCTTTCTTTTGTAATATGTTATTATAGTGATACTATAAAGGACCGGAAGATAGAAATGTCTGTTGTAAGCATTTCTACCTTCCGGTTGGGCCAGTTAAAGAACAGAATAGTTAGAGCTTTATCATTACTTTCCGGCTTGAACCGTCGTTCAGTTGTTCGATATAGATACCGTTCTCCGTGGGCTGCTTAATCTTTACACCCTGCAGATTGTAATATGTAGCTTCAGAAGTAACAGTGCTTATAGAAGTCACACCGGAAGTACCGGTAATAGTGAATACCGGGGTGAGGGTTTGTTGCTGATAATTGCCGACAGCATCAGTGAGTGTTATGCGTACATCATAACGTGTATCTGTAGCTGGAGCCTGAAGAGATTCGAGAGAAGCTTCCCAATAATAACCCCAGCCGGGCATCATGAAACGATCGGAATTCTCAACACATTCCAGTTCCTGCCATGAGTCTGTGCCTGTCGGTGCACATTCTACTAAGATGTCACACTTATTTATGTCAAACCACTCTTTAGCGGTAGCATTATCATACATGGCTGTGAAATCACCACCTGCAAATATCAGACGTCCGTCAGCAGGTGTGGCGAACTTATCGGTCACGTTGTTGTCAGCATCGAGAGTCTGTAACATCTGCAATGTAGGGGCACAGACATCATTACCACTGTCGTTAAAATGTACTTTAGCTGCATTCAGGCATCTATCTCCATCAACGTAGCAGTTATTATTGATAAATTCGATGTCCCATATCCCGTAACGTTCTTCAGATGGTATACGTAAAAGATGTATAGAGGGCAGTTCGGATAAATCCTGTTCCACACCGTTAATGCTGACTTTGACGGTTTCATTCAGAAAATCTATCGTACGACCTTCACCGTTACGACCTTTATAATTATGATAAAGTACACTTCTTAATCCTTCAGCCTCAGCCTGTCTCATATACACAACTGACGCTGCCGACGA